>SLHU01000082.1 GCA_007135995.1 Clostridiales bacterium
AGACAGCAGTTATTGTTTGGCATCATTGAGAGGAGCATCAGGCACATGGAGCAGCGTCAACGCGTATATCTGGATCATGCAGCAACAACCCCGGTTCACCCAGCGGTTGTTAAATCCATGTTTCCTTATTTTACTGAATATTATGGTAATCCGTCTTCGTTTTACCAGACCGGGCGGGAAGCCAGAAAAAGCCTGGAAGAGGCAAGAGATAAAATTGCCGGTATCTTCAATGCTGACCCCGGTGAAATTTACTTTACTGCCTGCGGCACAGAATCTGATAACTGGGCGATCAAAGGTACCGCTTTAAGCCGGCAAAAACATGGCAGACATATCATCACCAGCGCAATCGAGCATCATGCGGTGCTGCATGCCTGCGAAGACCTGCAAAAGCAAGGTTTTGAGTTAACAGTGCTGCCGGTGGATGAGAACGGCCTGGTCAGTCCTGAATCGGTACGTGGTACCATAAGGGAAGACACGATTCTGGTGACGATCATGATGGCCAATAATGAAATTGGTACTTTGCAGCCCATCAAAGAGATCGCGGCCATCTGCCGCGAGAAAAAAGTCCTGTTTCATTCTGATGCTGTGCAGGCAGGCGGTGCTCTGCCAATTGATGTGAAAGATCTTGGTGCGGACATGCTTTCTTTCTCAGCACATAAATTTTATGGTCCCAAAGGGGTAGGGCTTTTATATCTGCGCAAGGGCTTACGCATTGATAATCTGCTTTCCGGCGGCGCACAGGAAAGAAACCGCCGCGGCGGCACCGAAAACCTCGCCGGTATTGTCGGGATGGCAAAAGCTTTAGAGCTGGCAGACGAGAAAATGGAAGCCGAGCAGAAGCGGATGATCACACTTCGCGATTATCTGATCGAGCAGCTTTTAAAAAAAATACCGCATACAAGGCTCAACGGCCATCCTGAAAAGAGACTGCCAAATAATGTCAATGTTTCGTTTGAGTTTATTGAAGGCGAGTCGATTTTGCTGATGCTCGATCATTATGGTTTTGAGTGTTCCAGCGGTTCTGCCTGCACATCGGGTTCGCTCGATCCTTCGCATGTGTTGCTGGCGATCGGCCTGCCGCACGAAATTGCGCACGGATCGCTGCGTGTCTCACTGGGTCAGAGTAATACGCGGGAACAGATGGACAAGCTAACCGAAAGCCTGTCGACCATTGTCAGCCGGCTTCGTGATATGTCGCCGCTTTACGCTGATTTCCTGAAAAAGAACCGGGCAGAAGAAAAAACTGCGTCTAACTAATTCAAAACCGGTATGTCTAAAGGTCGTACTGGTGTCGACAGATACTAAAAGATCCTGTGCCAGGCAATCAGGCCCGAATGGCACGCAACCCGAAATTGATGTAAAATAATTCAGGCTTTAAAAAGCATAAAGATGATATAGAAAATATACTTAGATAAACGAAAGGTGAGATTAGCGATGCAGTATAGTGATAAGGTGATGGATCATTTCATGCACCCGAGAAATGTTGGTGAGATTGAAAACGCTGATGCCAGCGGAACCGTTGGCAACGCCAAATGCGGTGATATCATGAAAGTTGATCTGAAAATAGAAGATAATGTGATTGTTGATATTAAGTTCAAAACATTTGGCTGCGGCTCGGCTATTGCGACGAGCAGCATGGCAACCGAAATGGTCATGGGGAAAACGGTTGACGAAGCACTGAAGCTGACAAACAAAGCTGTTGCAGAAGCACTGGACGGTCTTCCGGCCATCAAGATGCACTGTTCAATGCTGGCAGAACAAGCAGTTAAATCGTCTTTGAAAAATTATTTTGAAAAGACCGGACAAATGACACCGGAGCGGGAAGAAATGTTTAAGTCACTGGATGAAGATGCACATGATCATTAGTCCCGACAGCCAAACCCAAACCGGCCACAACCACCGGAAGCGGCGCGTGCTTCTTGGCATGAGCGGCGGAGTTGACAGCTCTGTCGCTTGTTTTCTGCTCAAGGAACAAGGTTATGATGTGGTCGGCCTGACTTTGCTGACAAATCCCAGAAGCGATGAGCATCTTGACGATGTCAAAGCAATCTGCAGACAGGCCGGGATCAAGCTGATTGTGGCCGATGTCCGTCAGTCATTCAAGACACTGATCATCGATGATTTTATCCGCAGCTATGCACAGGGTCATACACCCAATCCCTGTGTTTTATGTAATCCGGCAATCAAGTTTTCTGTTTTTATAGAAGCTGCCGATGCCAACGACTGCGATTTCGTAGCAACAGGGCATTATGCAGCGATCCAAAAACATCCTGAAACGGGACGGCTGACCCTGACACGAACCGATGCCGGCCTCAAGGATCAGACCTATTTTATGTACAGATTAACGCAGGAGCAGCTGTCAAGAGTCATTTTTCCGCTTTCCGGCTGGCAAAAAAAGACCATTCGCCAAAAAGCGGCCTCGCTGGGGCTGATCGGGCATCAGGGCAGTGACCTGGCCAGCAAACCCGACAGCCAGGACAACTGTTTCGTGCCCGAAGCTGGATATGCTGAGTTTATCAGAACTGAGTTAGAGAAAAACGGCCCCCATGAATGGCTGAATCTGCTTGAACCGGGACCCGTAAAAAATACACAAGGAGAAACGATTGGGACGCATCGCGGCCTGATCCACTATACCATCGGCCAGCGTAAAGGTTTTCAGGTTAAGACAACCGACCGTCTCTTTGTTCTGGGGAAGGACCCGGGCCGCAATGCACTGATCGTGGGACAGCACCATCAGGTGATGCGACAAAAAATACTGGTCACAGATCCGGTGTATTCAGGACTGGACGCAATCAAGACGGGGCAGCAGCTGCAGGCGAAAATCAGAAACTCTGCCAATCCAAAACCCTGCCGGGTCTATCCCGTTCACAATATGACTGATGAAACGCCAGACGGTCTGTTTTCAGGATCAGAAGCAGCAAACAATAGTTCAGCAATTGATCATGCTTCTGATAAAAAACAAAGCCTGGAAGAGACATCGTCTGATGCGGCTTTGAAAACTGCATCAGACAAGACGGCATCTGCCGCTGTAAAAGCAGGTAAAGCGTCGAACGATGAAGGATCGCCAGCAGCGCTGCTAGTTGTTTTTGATGAGTCTGTACCTGCTCCGGCGCCGGGACAGTCCTGTGTCTTCTACGATGGTGACTACATCATGGCGGGCGGGTTTATCAGTGATCGTTATCTGTAATCATCATTGTTTTTTCAGGACAGCCGTGTCTGAACCGGCTGTCTTTTTTCGTAGTGGGTCAGGTGCCGGAACCCCAGGTCTTTGAGCCAGCTGGCTGTCTCTTGAAAATACCGGCCTACTTGATCGGGGAAATGAGCATCGCTTCCCAGGCTGATCAGCCGGCCGCCAAGGCGATAATAGGCATCCATTATGTCTTTGTCCGGCCAGGCGTCGGATCCTTCATATCCCAGATCCATCATTTTTTCTACCGTTCCGGTATTAATCTCCAGTGCTTTATGATGCTCAATGAGGGTTTTAAAAAACTGATCAAAAGCTTCCGGCAGTTCGCGGTAATACATCTTACGATCATCGTAGGGTGCGTAGCGTGACACGTAGTCAAAGTGGCCGACAATATCATGATCAGGGCATACAGTAATCATCTCATTGAGCCGTTCCAGATACCGCCTGTAAACCGCTTTTTTTCCGACTTTGTAAATCGAATCATCGACATATGGGTCATCTCCGTCAAATAAATGAAGCGACATAATGATACTGTCAAAATCGAACGATTTGGCCAGCAGCGCGTACCGCTCACATTGTGCGGGCATATAGCCTAGCTCAATACCGATCAACAGCCGCGGTCTGCCGTGTGCCTGCTGACGGCGAAGCGGCAAGAGCAGCTTAAAATATTCATCAAGCGAGAAGACTTCCTCGCGGCCCGGGTGATAGAAGACCCCATACTCAAAATGGTCAGTTGTGCAGATGCCAGCCAACCTCTTTTTTGCCGCAGCTGCAAGCAGTTCCGCTGCGGACTGCCTGCCGTCACTGGAAAATTCAGATAAATGCGAATGTGTATCTATGTACATAGGTGCCCTCCATGTATATCAGATCATATGCTTGGTTTGTTAATTGTTAAAGATCAGACAATCCATTATAGTTGATTTGTGATCAGGTTTCCAGATAACCCTAAGCTTGTGATACTTGCTTGGCTGCGGTCAGCACACGATCATGAACAACTGACAGCTGTTTTCCATGCCCTCATATGCTTAAACACCGCGGTCTTTTAAATGATGCATCTGCCCTGAATCTGAGCTATACGATAGCTGATCTTCAGGCCGATACGGATATCCGTGTAGCATTTGAAACCACGCCTGAAGAGACCACTGCTGAAACAACCGAGGAGACCACTGCCGAAGCAACTGAAGAGACTACTGCTGAAGAAACAGAGGAGACCACTGCCGAAGCAACTGAAGCGACCACTGCTGAAGAAACAGAGGAGACGACAGCTGAAACAACTGAGGAGACGACAGCTGAGACACCTGAGGAGACCACGCTGCTGATCATTCCTGATGAGACGATACCACTGGCTGAGACTCATGCGACAACAGAAACAGCCAAAAAGACCCATACCGAAGCAGCAATTCAAGAGACACTTGAGCTGACCAATGAAGAAATTCCTCAGACAGGACAAACTGGCAACAGTGTTGTCATTGGCTCAGTCATGTTGGCTTTGGCCGGCAGCTTAATATATATACTGAGTCGAAAAAAATCTCTTAACTAATAGTCAAATCTAGTTTTTCAATCTATGAATAAATTGCGGAAGTGTCCCGGTCATTTTCTGACCGGGACACTTTGCAGTGCGACACCGCATATACTGTTCGGTGCAAAATGATTTCAGGTTTTACAGCTGATTGCGAATGCCCAAGACATGCATTTTTCTGGATTAGATTGCTGGAAAAACAGGAAGTTGATGTTCTAACCGCTGCAAGATGCGTTATAATAGGTTCTGGATGGCTGATCTGTATCATTTGCATCAGCATTCAGAAACGAAATGATGTAGAATCGTGATTCATTAACTGATTAATACCGGATCTGCAGGGATCATAAGCTGCATTTGATCATGATTGCCAGAATATTCTGGCTGACATGATGTAATATCAAACCAGATCAACATATCTGACAGCAAAGGTCATCAAGCAAAATATCCAAGCACGACAGAACAAACAGGAGGATAATCTAATGGAAGAAAAAAAAGCAGCCGGTGGCAAAAATCTAAAACAGGACACATTACTGGCAAAAGAAACTAAAAAACTGAAAGAAGCGCTAGAGGTTAAATATCCCAATTTGTGGGATAAAATTGATGAGGAAGATAAGAAGGCTGCGTATTCTTTCGCTGAATCATATAAAGATTTTCTCAGCCGGGCGAAAACGGAACGGGTTTTCGTCAATGTATCGGTTGAAACACTGGAATCGCTGGGCTATGTGCCGCTGAGCGAAAAGAAAACACTGAAAGCCGGCGATAAAGTGTATGAATCAGTTCACGGCAAAGCCCTCATTGCAGCACTGATCGGCAGCCGGCCTTTAAAGGAAGGCTGTAATCTGGTAGGCGCTCATGTAGACGCGCCGCGGCTTGATCTAAAGCCCCACCCGATCTATGAAGACAGTGACCTGGTGCTGATGAAAACACATTATTACGGCGGCATCAAAAAATATCAGTGGACGGCTATACCGCTTGCGATGCACGGCATTATTTACCGTAAGGACGGGACACCGCAGACCATCAGCATAGGTGAATCGGATGATGATCCTGTACTGACCATCACCGATCTGCTGCCGCATCTTGGGAAAGATCAAATGTCCCGCAAGGCACCTGACCTGATTAAAGGTGAAGAACTCAATGTGCTTATCGGCGGCTTGCCTTATCCTGATCCTGACACCAGCGGCCGCTTCAAGCTTGGCATTTTACAGCTTTTGCATGAACGGTACGGCATCACAGAACAAGACTGGGTCACCGCAGAGGTGGAGCTTGTCCCGGCTGGACCGGCACGCGATGTCGGACTGGACAGAAGCTATATCGGAGCCTATGCGCAGGATGACCGCGTTTGCTCCTACACGGCACTGGCAGCCTTAACCAGTCTGGAAACAGTAGAGAAAACCGCGATTGCCATGCTTTTTGATAAAGAAGAAATTGGCAGTGACGGCAATACAGGCGCTCAGTCACGTGCATATGAGAATTTTTTATACACCATCCTGGCTAAAAGCCAGAAGCAGACAGACCGGCTGGATTTCCAGCAGATGGTTGATAACAGCAATATGCTCTCAGCCGATGTCACAAATGGCTTCGATCCAACGTTCCCCACAGTCAGTGACAGCCGCAACAACAGTTATCTGGGCCGCGGCATCAGTCTGGTGAAGTATGTCGGTTCCCGCGGCAAATCAGGAACCAGCGACGCGAACGTGGAGTTTCTCAGCAAGGTCATCCGTCTTTTCAATGAAAAAGAGATTCCGTGGCAGACAGGTGAGATGGGCAAGGTCGATGAAGGCGGCGGCGGCACCATTGCCAAGTTTCTGGCTCATCTGGGTATGGAAGTACTCGACTGCGGCGTGCCTGTCTTATCCATGCATTCACCGTTTGAAGTAACCAGTAAAATTGATGTGTACATGACTTTCCAGGCCTATCGCGCCTTTATGGACGGAATGGACTGATTTTCGTTATACGCGTTTGAGTAATCGAAATATTTGAAAAAGCTGTCTGGCGGTACCGC
>SLHU01000207.1 GCA_007135995.1 Clostridiales bacterium
ATGAGCACATCACCGCGCGCGGGCATTTTGACCGGTGCAGGCCTTGCGTCCAGCCGGATGGTCATGTCACCGGTGCTTTGATCAATTTCACGGATGGTACCGATCGGCAGGCCAAAACTGCCGCTGACCGGGCCGGCACGAAGGCTCTGGCGGCGGTCACCTGTCAGGTGCCTGTCTGTGAAATCGCCGCCGCGGTTAAATGCCAGCAGCATTTTCTGGCGAATCGCTTCCCGCTGCGCGTCCGTTTCTGCCGGCAGTCTGCCGTCAAGCAGTTCGCGGTAAAGGCCGGTGACGGTGCCGACATAGGCTGCGTCTTTCATCCGGCCTTCTATTTTCAGCGAATGAACCCCGGTTTTGACCAGGGCTGGCAGATGCTGCCACAAGGCCTGGTCACGCGGACTGAGCCATGGAAAAGAGGTTTTCTGATCTGCCGCGGATGTCCCGCTCGCTTTTAAAGCGCCGGTTTGACCATCAGCTCTTTTTGGCGGGCGGGCGCCGGTGACTGTATTGGTATTGGCATTGGTATTGATCTTGGTATCTGTCAGCGTTCCATCTGCCGGATGGGGCGGCAGCAGCAGTGATCCATCTTCTTGCCAAAGCCGGTAATCCAGACGGCAAGGCTGGGCACAGTCGCCGCGGTTGCCACTTCGGCCGCCTTGCAGCTGCGATAAAAAGCACTGGCCGGAATAGCTGCAGCATAATGCGCCATGAATAAACACTTCTGTTTCAAGGCCGCGTTCCCGGGCCAGTTTTGTCATCTCGCGAATATCTGAAAGCGAAAGCTCGCGCGGCAAGATCACACGCCTGAAGCCGAGTTCAGCCAGAAAATCAAGGCTGGACGCGTCGCCGATCGTCATCTGCGTGCTGGCATGAAGCGGTATCTCCGGCAGGTTTTTGCGCAGCTGGCCGGCCAGGCCGATATCCTGGATAATCAGGGCATCGATGCCGTCGCTGGCAGCCTGCCAGGCAAGCGTAAGCGCCTGGCTGCCTTCTGTGTCGGCAATCAGGGTGTTGAGGGCCAGATGAACCTTTACACTGTGAAGATGCGCCTGGTCAATCGCCTGGCGCAGTGTTTCGCGGTCAAAGTTTTCTGCCCGGGCCCGGGCGCTGAACGATGCGCCGCCCAGATAAACAGCGTCCGCACCGTGATCAATCGCAGCCTGCAAAGACGCCGGCTGTCCAGCCGGCGCCAGTAATTCAGGTACCTGATGCGGCGCGTGCGCCGGCAGTCTTTGCTCCCCTGGTGCTTTCGGGGCCCGTCCTTTTCTTTTTTCTGATATCATATCAGCGGCCATCCTTGCGGCCCTGGTTCAGGTAATCGTCAAAATGTGTTTGTTTCAAACTGTCTGCCTCCTGGCTATTTTTGAATATATCCTCATTTGCATCCTGATGTGTGTCAGGCTGTCTGTCATTGATTGTGTTTCCGTTTGCTTGATCCTGATGTGTGTCAGGCTGTGAGCCGCTTTTTGTATCCTCATTTGCTTCATCCTGACTGCTGTCCGGCCCTTCTGCGTCAGGTTTTAAGCGGCGATCAGGCGTCTTTCCGGGCATGGCCTCATTTGCGCGTTTTCTTTCAGGTTCTGCTGCTTCAAGCGCTTCAGGTGACAGTTCTGCCTGCTGAACCGCGCGATCCGCAGATGGAGCCGTTGGGTCTTGCTCATGCTCCTGCCAAGTCACATCCGATACCTGCAGCGGCATATCAGACGCATCCGTGTCAGACAGATACTTGCCGCTGCGGCGCCATTTGGCCAGCTCTGCTTCATACTCGCTGCAAACCTGGCGCAGTGCCAGAATTTCTTTTTTCATTTCCCAGTTATGTTCACGCTGTCTTTGCAGCTCATGGCGTATCTCGCTGATCTGCCGGTCTGTCTGCTGCTGGCGATTATCCTCACTTCGGACCTTTTCATATGCGCGGGTCAGATCATCGACCGCGTTCACCAGAGCCAGAACAGTTGCCTGCTGCTGGCTAAGCTGCGGATTGCTTTGCATCACCCGCTGGATCATTTCATCGGCACGGGTACCGACTTTTCGGGTATATTGTTCATCCTCAGCCGAAACCAGCGAATATGTTATACTGCCAATGCGTACCTGGACACGTTTTACTTCATCTGCCATGGTTCGGTCACCTCTTATCCGGCATCACAAAAAATTCATTTGACTGAACGCTGAAAAGTGCAGAATGCCTTGTTTTTTAGGATGCCTTGCTTTATAAAAGGTGAAGGCACCTGTTGCTGATCTGAAACGCCCTTTGCTAAAGCAGCGGGGCTGCTGCATGCTGACAAATTTCTGCGAACATTCGTCAGCATGTTGTCAGTAAGCGCATTCATCCTCTTGCTCATCAGTATAACCTTTGTTAGCAGTTGACGGCAACAAATCTTACATCAGCAGGAGATATATTCTGGCATATTCTTCCGGTTTTATCTGCTCTGGCCGCACGTTCTCTGCAAGCTTTAAGCTGCTCAGTATCTGGCGCACGCAGTTTCGTTTTTCTTTTGACCAGCCGGCATCTCCCAATGAGTTAACCAGTGTTTTCCGCCGTCTCGAAAAGCAGTCGTTGAGAAAGGAAAGAAACGCTTCCGTATCGCTATCAGGCAGCGTATCCCGAACGGCCGCGTCGGCATCACTTTCGGGCAGCGTGTCCCGAACGGCTGCGTCGGCATCACTTTCAGGCAGCGTATCCCGAACGGCTGCGTCGACGGTTTTTCCGTCAACATGTCTTTGCAGATGGATCAGTACAGAATCAACGTGCGGTTTAGGATAAAAGGCGGATGCCGGCACCCGTGCCAGCTTCTTGACGGATCCGAAAAGAGCGGCCAGGATGGCGACAGGGCCATACAGGCGGCTGCCCGGCGTCGCGGCAAGGCGATCGCCGGCTTCTTTTTGTACCATCAGCGTCAGGCTTTGTAAACACGGCAGCTCACTGATCAGTTTTTCAACCAGCGGACTGGTGATATAGTACGGCAGGTTCGCGGCCACCTTGATGATCTTACCTTGTGTCTGCCAGCTGCTGGTCAGGTGTTTAAAATCTGCCTGCATCGCATCAGCATGCACGATGTCAACACAGGGAAAAGGCGAAACAACTTCCTGAAGCGCCGGCAGTATATGGCGGTCTATTTCAATCGCCAGTACCCGGCCGGCATCAATGGCCAATGCACGGGTTAAGCCGCCCAGCCCCGGACCAATTTCAATCACCAGCGTGTCGGCGTCGGGCGCCGCCGCTGAAACGGCCATACCGATCACCCGGTCATCTACCAGAAAATTCTGGCCCAGTGAACGGGTGGGCTGAAGACTGTGACGTCTGATGATCTCAAGGGTCTCACTTCGGTTCATAGCCCGCATTATAGGCGCCGTCTGACCGGCTGTCAATCAATATGTGACGCATGTCTCAGACAATCACCTGGCAGCAGCAGCTTAACTAATTGTCCGGAAATGTGTTGACGATCCTTCAGTCAGTCTGACAGACCCGAACAGTTTTGCGGCATCCTGATCTTTCATCAGATCATTTAAAGACCGGGCTGTGCGAAAAAGATCATTCATGTTACAATTCATCTTAGAACTGTCACGAAACTGTAATATCACGAATGGTAATCATTTGAGGAGGATCGGGCATGAAGCGCAACCATAAGGCCAGACATAAAGCCCATGGAGTCTCAAAGAAGAAAAAACAGCGAAGCCGTGCCGCTATGCATCGCTATTTGCGGCGTTTTTTGATATTTTCTTTAATCTTGATCATCGCTGCGGCCGGAATTGCTTGGCTGTCTGTGACCAGACCGCTGACTGTTTCGATTCCGCGTCAGACCTTGCAGGCACAAAAAGATGCCGGCATCCAGTACGAGGTGCGGCTGCTGCCTGAAACATTCGGCAATCGCGATGTATTGCCCATGGACCAGATTTATCTGGCAGAAACCGTTGATATAGTCGCGGTTGATTTCAGCTACCAGCTGACAGGCGATCGCGAAATGACCTGGAATACGGGTCACCAGATCAACGCCAGGGTTGAGATCCGCGATGCTGAATATCCGGAGCAGATTTTACTAAGCCAGAATATTAACTTGCTGCGCGATCAGCAACTGGCACATCCTCAGACCGCGCTGATTGAAGAAACCGTTTTGGTTGATTTGGCAGAATATGAGGCCATTGCCGCGGCATTTACTGCGCCGGCAGACGTTGACCTGCTCTATACCCTTACCGTTCAGCTGACCGTGTTGAGCGAAGCTGCTCTGGCTGGCGGGTCGTTTACTGTGATCGATGAACCGGCGCTGCGCATTCCGCTGCAGCAGCCAAGATTTTCTATTGACCGTGTATTGCCGCAGGAAACAAACCTGAGCGTCCGGCAGCCGGTGCGCTATCAGCTGGTGCTGATTCCGCTGCCCTTCGCGTTCTATGCGGCCACCGCCGGCACAGCGCTTGTCTTGATCCTCTTGATCCTGATCTTCACCAAAAGCCGGCCAAGAAATAAGTTTCGGCGCCAGCTTCGCCGGATGCTGCGCAAAGCCCGTTCCCGCGTGATGGTGATAGGCGACAAAGCCTGGGAACCGGAATGGTGCATTCGTGCCACCCATTTTAAATCAATGGTCAAGACAGCGAAAAAACTACGTCATCCTATATTTTGCTATATAGACGACGCGGCGCAGACTGCCTATTTTTATGTGTATTACGGCGAAAATAACTACTGCTTTATTTTTGGCAATGATGAGGCTTCGGCGCAGACTGAAAGTTTCGCGGGGCCTGAACGAACACCTGCACCCCTCTCATCTGACCTGGACGATGAAGCGGATGACATGCCGATCCCGGTGCTGCCGGAGTCCGACGGTGAAATGCCCGGCGAAGAAAATTCGCCGGACGTGATGCTGGCCCGGCTGCGTGTTCAGACGAGTCACGGCCGCTGATCTTCATGGCGACCGCACGGGCTGGACATGCACCAGATGCCTGACATGCCCGGTGATCTCAATGCCCGGCAGTATGACGGTCAGCTCTGTCTGAGGATTGCTGTGGGGCGTTGCGAAGAGCACCAGGTCCAGCGGATCAGCCAGCCTCTGATGCGACCAGTTCAGCGTTTCATCATCGGCCGGCGCACGCAGGTTGACCGTATAGACACTGCGCCCGGGATGCCCGAACAGCAAAACTGATTCCGACCCCAGGGATACCTCAATGCGTGAAGGCGGCTCTGAAAACTGCAGGCTGATCACCAGTGTTTCGCTGCCCAGCAGCCGCCCGGGCATATCGGGCAGATCTGTCCCCTGCAGATTTGTTTCACCGTTGAAATAGCCGATCTGAGGCTGGAGCTCCATCTGGCAGCCAAAACCATCCTGAGACGCGAAAACAGATAAACTGCCGCCGGCATCTTCGGACAACGGTATCAGGCAGCCGGATGTTATGCTGACATTCAAAGCGGGTTTTTGACTATCGGTGTCACAACTGAAATCAGATAATGCATCATCTGAAGCGGCCGGATCTGAGCTGAAGGCGTTCTGTGGTTCATCGCTGACAGCCGCTCTTAAATCAGTTTTGATCAGGAAGGTGTCATTTTCATATTTTGATAATGAGAGCGCTTCTTTTTTAAAAACACGCCTGACAAGCAGGCTGTCTCCCTGATGATTTGAAACAGACATAGCTTGCCTGTCACTGTCCGTCGGCGACTTTGACGCGCCGGTTTTCAGCTGAAGTCCGCTGTCACCCGGCATCGTCCAGTCGATGATATGCATGTCGTAAAGTCTCGAGAACTGGAAAACCAGTACCGCTATCATGAGCATAATAGAAATTTGCAGCCAGATTGTTTTTTGCAGCATGTCAGCCTCCCCTGAACCTATATGGTTTGCTTATATAATGTACTTAAATTCTTCGCGAGATCTGGTGCGGAACATGAATAAGGGGGACAAGCATCTATCTCGACGGCAGATCCATCTGCCTGCGTTTGATACCGATGCCTGGGAGATCCCTCCGGGTTTATTGGGTTTATTTGGATCCAATGACGTGTCATGCAGTTGCTTATCCGATCCGGCTGCCAGCTGTGCGAAGGTGTAAAAACAGCATACAGATGATGTCTTCCTGCCGGGGATGCGTTCATCTGACAAATGCGGACATTACCGGATAAATCACGCGTATAAGCGCAAAATCAATGGAAGTGCTGAAAGCTGATCAAGAAAATTAATATATTTGCATAAGATGTTTGCATTTAGCAGTAAATCAGATTAAGATCTAAGTAGAGCAACGCAGGATCAAAGCGATCGCACAGCCAACTGGCTGTGACCAGAAACCGAGGTGAGTGAGTTGAACAAGGCTGTGATCTATTGTTCGAAGACAGGGCATTCCAAAAAGATTGCCCAGGCAGTCGCCGATGAGCTTCATGTACATGCAGAAAATGTAAAAGAAAACCCTGACATAGGCGAAGTTGACTGGTTGTTTATCGTTGGCGGTGTTTATGGCGGCGCCAGTGATTCCCAGCTGATTGAATATGTCAGCCAGCTGGATGGAGACAAGGTGCATAATGCTGTCCTGATGACATCGTGTCTAAGCCAGAAAATGAAGCAGGACAAGATCCGTGAGATCCTTGTAGAAAAAGGCGTCAACGTCCATGATGACGAGTTTCTCTGCAAAGGTAACTTTCTGTTTTTCGGACTGGGACATCCCAATCAGGGCGAAATTCGTGCCGCAGCCCGTTTCGTCAAAGATCTCATGCATGAGCTTGAAGTTCAAAAAGTCTAAG
>SLHU01000376.1 GCA_007135995.1 Clostridiales bacterium
CAAAATGCTCGGGTTCGCGGAGAAAAAAAGTATGGTTTGTCGTCAGCCGGTTCGCCAGGTTCGACAGTTCCATCCCTGTTTTGTCGGCAAAAACATGATCAAAAAAAGCCTGATATGAATTGAAACCCGTATCAGCCACATGATTGCCAAGGCGCCCCTCAATCAGGTTGCGTTTTTTCTCAAGGTTGATGCCAAAATGGTCGCGGATATACCGGACGAGCAAATGGAATTCCTGATCTTGTAGGACTAACATGTTTACTGCTTCCTTTCATCCTCGCGGACTGCGATCTGCCTGACCCCTTGATTCCGCTTGCTGTCTGCTGTTTTTTTCGCTTTTGCTGACACTTGTATGCGGCCGGCTGCCTGTCTGTCAATTTTTCTATTACTTTTATGCTGTCTGCTGCCTGTCGCTTTTTCCGGCACGTACATGCTGCCGGCTGTCTTATTGTTACTTTTTTCGTTTTTTAGTATTTATATGCGGCCGTATCATCACTGATCATCGCGGTGCCAGCGGCATGGTTGACCTTTGCATAAATACCTGACTGTGCGTAGTCGCCGATAGCATCACCAGATTTTTCGCTGTTGACGGCAGTGTCCTCGCGCAGCCTGAACTTTGAAATCATCTCCTGCAGGAGCTGCGCCTGGCCAGAGAGCTCTTCACTGGTCGCAGCGCTTTGCTCACTCGTTGCCGAGTTTGCCTGCACCACCTGCGATACCTGGTCGACACCCTGATTCACCTGCGTAATCGCTGAGGCCTGCTCGTTTGACGCATCGGCGATGGTACTGACCAGCTGCGCGGCTTTGGCGATATCTTCTACAATCTGGCCGAGTGCGTCCGCTGTCTCATCAGCGATCTGGGTGCCTGCCTTTGTTTTTTCGATTGAGCCTTCGATCAGCTCGGTTGTCTCTTTAGCTGCCTGCGCGCTTCTCGCGGCAAGGGTTCGCACTTCTTCAGCGACTACGGCAAATCCTTTGCCGTGCTGGCCGGCTCTCGCCGCTTCCACGGCCGCGTTCAGCGCCAGAATATTCGTCTGGAACGCAATATCGTCAATCACCTTGATGATTTTTGAGATATTGGCTGATGAATCGTTAATGTCGGTCATCGCCTGCTGCATGTGCTGCATCCGGCTGTTGCCTTTTTCTGCCTGGATCTTCGCCTGCATAGCACGCTGATTTGCTTCATCCGCACCAACGGCGTTTTGCTTCGTCTGCTCAGCGATCTCACTGATTGAAGCCGTCAGCTGCTCAATAGAGCTGGCCTGTTCCGTTGCGCCTTGTGACAGTGCCTGGCTGCCGTCCGACACCTGGCGCGATCCGGCTGATACCTGCTGCGCGGCCTGGTTCATCTCGGCCAATAAGGTGTTGAATGTATCGATAATCTGATTCAGGGCGGTTTTGATCGGCGCGAAATCACCCAGATAATCCGTATCTACGCGCTGATCGAAATTAGAGCCGGACATTTGTGTCAAGACATAAGCGATCTCATCAATATACGTGCCCAGCGCGTCCAGGGTACTGTTCAGTGACTGCTTGATCACAGCGTGGTCGCCCTGGTAGTCACCGGTCACCCGCTGTTTCAAATCACCGGCGGCCATCGCCTCCAGCACGCCCGATGCTTCCTGCACCGGTTTTATCACCGCGTCAAGCGTCTGATTAATCCCTTCAACGATGGTCCGGTAGCCGCCCGAGAAGGCCTGTACATGGCCTCGTTTCTGCAGCTGGCCGCTGACCGCTGCCTGTGTCAGCTCACTGGTTTCGCTCATCAGCTGCTGCAGCACATGAAGAACTTCGCTAAGGCTTTTTGAGAGCACATCCTGGTCCGAGCGAATCTCCACTTGAATATCAGTGCTGCCAGAGGCCAGCTGCTGCGCGACCAAAGCGTTTTCCTTTATGTGGCTGATCATCTGGTCAAAACGCCTTGTCAGCAGTACCATTTCATTTTTTGTCCGGCTGTCCTTGTCCACATTCAGATTCACCGCCACGTCACCTTCGGCCAGCCGGGCTGAAATATCGGTTAACTTTTGCATCGGCTGTGTGACACTTTTTCTGACCAGCTGATAAATACCAAAACCGGCCATTGCCACCGCAATTAATGAGATCACTGTGATGATTAAAATCAACCGGTTTCTCACCAGATTGAATTGTTCAACCGACTGACCGGCGAACGCGATGCCAATCTGCTCGTTATCCGGTGATACCAGAGGTACGTAATGGGTCAGATAGGGACTTCCAAGGATATTCGCCTGACCGGAATAGGCCTGACCCTGACCGAGTACAATTTGGCTGATCGCCGGATCAAGCCGTGTACCCAGCACACGCTCACCCTGATCTATAATTGTCGTCGCAACACGCACATCACCTAAAAACAAGGTCATATCCGTATGGTAGATCGCTTTTAACTGATCCAGGCGGGCACTGTCATCCAGCCGTTCACCAACCGAGACCAGGCCAATCAATTCACCCTCAGCCGAAAAGACCGGGCTGGCTGCTCGTGCAGAAAGAGGAACGTCTGTTCCCGGTTCCAGAGCAGCTGCGGTCTGTCCTTGCATCGCGCTCCGGATATGAACCTGGTCTGTGAGACGATCGCCAAAGCGGTCCGGCTCATCGGCCCGGTAAAGAACTGTCCCTGAAGGGTCCAGTACGGTAATATAACCGGCATCTACAACACGCAGCGTCTCATTAATGACGTCGGCAATCTGGCTGTTGTCCTGCTGCCTGATCCCTTCCGCCAGACCCGGATGAAGTGCCAGCATTGAAGACAGCTGCTGCGCGCGGTTCAGTGCTTCATCCAACCACAATATAAGTCCGTCAACGCCCTTTACAGCCTGTTCCACTGCCTGATCACGATTAACGTCGGTAAACTCAGTAATCGAGAAACCAACCGTCAGTACCACCAGTAAAAGTACGATCGTCAGCAAAACGCTGGTAATCCTTGTTCCAATTTTCATTTGCTTAAAAAAATTCATGCTAACCCTCCCGTGCATAACCTGCAGCTTCTTATTCAGAAGAGTCAATCACCTATACTCATAAATATGATAGTTTGTCAGCGACCGCGATGAAATGCGTCAGGTAAAGCCTCTCCTGTTAAAAGCCTACACTGACAACTGCTGAACGCGACAGGGTCAAAGCCATATTCAGACAAATCTGTCTGCCTTTATCCTTACCTTGTCGTTTTTGTCTTTTCAGATCAGTCCGTCGTTTTTTCGGCTGATCCGAGAACCGTACAGGTCAGATTGCCTCAATTTTTTCCACTTCATCATCTGTCAGCAGCAGCTCACAGTCTAAAAGCAGTTTGACATTATTATCAACATTGCCAATGCCCTTGATGTAACGGTTCTGGAAACCGGTGCGCGCGTCAGGCGGCGGTACGATATGATCATCTTCAATCGAAAGGACTTCCGCGACATTGTCAACAATCAGGCCGACAATGATTGTATCGAGGGCGATGACAATAATGCAGGTGCGGTCATCATAGGGAATCGCGTCCTTGCGAAATTTCAGGCGCACATCGATGACCGGGATGATCTTGCCGCGAAGGTTTATGATCCCCTTGACGTACTCGGGCACTTCCGGCACCTCGGTAATCGGCTGGATACCGATAATTTCCGTCACATAGCGAATCTCAATGCCGTAAGTCTCGTTGCCGATGGCAAACGTCAGATATTTCCCTCGCTGGGTATCTTCTGCGGTTTCCTCAAAATCCAAACGCGTATCTTGTTTCAATGCTTTTTCTGACATGGTGTATCCCCCTTCTTTGTTTTTGCTAAAATATTGTTTAATGCAAATTCTCATATTGTACAGATGAATGTATCTGCCTGGTCGTTATTTTTCTGACAGGCTATGCCAGCAGTTTGCCTACGTCGAGAATCAGGCTGATGCTGCCGTCACCCAGGATGGTACAGCCTGCCAGGCCTTTTGTTTTACGGATATATGCCGGCAGCGGCTTAACAACCGCTTGCTGCTCACCCAGCAGATTGTCGGCGAACAGACAGACCATCTGGTCATCGTCTTCCACCATGATCAAAATGCCTTCATGCAGTTTATGGGTTTGGGTCTGTGAGTTAAACTGCTCATGGAGCCGCAGCACATTAATACATTCGCCGCGGATCATCAGCATCTCATTGCCTTCACTATCAACAATAATCTGTTCTTCTGAGGGCCGAAACGATTCGCGAATCGCCGTAATAGGCAGAATATAGCTGGCATTTCCAACTGACAGCAGCATGCCGTCAATAATCGCCAGTGTCAGCGGAATACGAATCTGGAAAGCCGTGCCTTTGCCCTTTTCGCTGTCAATGTTAATGGTACCGCCTATTTTTTCAATATTTTCGCGGACCACGTCCATGCCAACGCCGCGGCCGGAAAACTCTGATACCGCATCCTTTGTGGAAAAACCCGGCAGTAAGATAAATGATAAAATCTCTTTTTCGCTGTACTCATTTTCCGGTTTGTCGAGCAGGCCTTTATCTCTCGCTTTCTCTAAAATCACCTTTGGATCAATACCCTTGCCGTCGTCGCGGATGGTGATCCATACATCGCTGCCGGCGTTCCTCGCCTCAAGCGTCAGTGTACCTTCTTCCGGCTTCCCGGCAGCCAGCCGGTCTGCCGGTGATTCAATTCCGTGGTCAAGACCGTTGCGGATCAGGTGCATCAGCGGATCACCCAGCTGGTCAATAATACTTTTATCAACCTCTGTTTCTTCGCCGAGGAGCTGAAGCTGTACATTCTTGTTGAGCTTGCGGGTCATGTCACGTACAATGCGCTGCATTTTATGGAATGTAGCGGCGACCGGCACCATGCGAATCGACATGACGATATCCTGCAGTTCATTGGTCAGCTTATTGAGCTGACGCGCCGCCTTGTGAAAACTGTCGAGCTCAAGGTTGTCAAGCTCGGGATTATGGGTGACCATCGCCTCTGATATAACCAGTTCACCCACCAGATCCATCAGGGTGTCGAGCTTGCTGATATGGACACTGATGACACTTTGGGTGCGCATGCCGGTCGCTTTTTCTTTGGCTGCGGGTATAATCGCGCCGGCAGCTGCGTTCCCGCCGGCAACGGTCATGGGATCATCATCTGACATATCATCCGCGATCAGGGCTTGTTTTTGGCCTTCTTCGCGATCAGCGGCGGCATATGCGTCCGCGCCAGAATCATCATCGCCTGCTGCTGACTGCAAAAGGTCTGACGTTTCGTCAGCGGCATTGTCACGGCTGATATATTTCGGATCAAGCGGATCACTTTGCGCTTCGCCGCTGATCACCGATTCCGGAATCGCATCGATTCGGCTAAGATCAAGGCTTTCCATAAACATACTCTGATCCAGCACCGCAAAAAGATCTTCTTGCGGTTCAAAGGCTGTGAAATACAAGGCAAACCCCTGTTTCTGGATGATCCCGGCGGTCGCTTCATCATCAGCGATATCAGCGGGGAAACAGTATTGCTCCACCACGTGGCTTTGCAGGTTATGGACAATCGCGAAGGCATGCATATTTTCCATCTGGCAGCCTTCTTCAAAAAATATTTTGGCGTAGTAGCTGGCCGGACCGTTTTCGCCCAGGTCGATCACCGGCGGCTTACGGGGTTTTGCTTCGGACTCGGAAGCGGGATCGGGTTCGGACGCAGAAGCAAAATCGGGCTCAGACAAGATATCTGGCACAGATGCAGGCTTGGACTCGGTCTTTTTTGCATCGTTTTCAGTTGCATTTGCCCCTGAATTTTCAGCACTTTTTTTCGCGCTCTTTTCGGGAACCGCGGCTGCAGCGTTTTCTGTGTGCTCGGCAGCGTCGTCGCTGATCAGCTGCTGGTGAAAACGCCTGACCTGATTAATCAGGCTGGCCGCGTCACCGTCCAGTGTATCACCGGCTTCCGCCTTGGCGATCTCCTCTTTGAAAAAATCAGCAGACTGCAGCACCTGGTCGGTCAACAGCTGGGTATCAACCTGAATACCTGGCTGAACACGCAGGACATCAAAGAGATCTTCCAGCGCATGTGCCAGCGCAGCTACCTGGTCGAACTCCATCATCGCCGATGACCCCTTGATGGTATGCATAATCCGGAACACTTCGTTGACAGCGTCCAGTGTCACCTGACCGGTTTGCTCCGATTCAATCAGCAGATCTTCGAGCTGCTCGATCATCTGCACATTTTCAAAAATATACATTTCCAGCATTGACTGGCGTCCGCTAGCATCCATGTTGGGTCCTCCCGCTTTTTGCTTGGGTCTGCGTTTTTCGTGCTTCACCCACTATCCATGCGGCTGATGATTCAATAAAACATACCTGACGGTATGTTTTAATCGAAACAGCGCCGTTTAAAGGCTGTTGTCATAATTTTTTCAGAGCTGATAGAACAGTCTCTTCTTTGAATGGTTTAACAATAAAACCCTTTGCGCCGGCCATAACAGCGTCTTTGACCATGCCCTGCTGGCCCATCGCGGTCATCATGACGATCTGCGCCTGAGGATTAAGCTGCATAATGGTTTTAAGCGCGGCCAGTCCGTCCATTTCCGGCATGGTAATATCCATGGTCACCACATCGGGTTTGAGCTCATTGTATTTCTGGACCGCGACTTTTCCGTTTTCAGCCTCGCCAATCACAGAATAGCCGTTTTTCTCCAGCATGTTTTTGATCGTAACTCTCATGAAGGCGGCGTCATCGACGACCAATA
>SLHU01000301.1 GCA_007135995.1 Clostridiales bacterium
ACCAGCTATAATGATGCCGGCTGCGATGCCGATCACCTCATTAAGTCCAAAACCTCTCTTTTCTGCCAGCCAAGTCTTTTTTGGCAGCTGCTGTGATTGTTTTTCCTTCATTCCTTCAATGGCATACAGGCATTTGATCCACTGTGCGCATAATGTGTCAGAAACTTTTTCTCCATCTGTTTTCAGTCTCCTAAGCAGCATCTTGTCCTCCTTTATTGTTTATATTTAGCTAAGCCAGAAATTCTTGATTCAGAACTAAGGCTTGCTATCCGAAAATAAGTTGCAGCGCGTCTCCGGCTATAGAAAGAATCGGGAACAATATAATGGCTGCAATAGGGATCAGGCCTATGACCGCAATCCAGATCAACTGGTTTTTGTATCGCTGCGATTCAGCCTGAAGATGACTAAAATACCTTGAAAATAACAGTTCTTCCATCCGTAACAGAGATTTCCCTGTTTCTCCTGATTTGACAGCCTGATGCAGATGCATGATCAGCATATGGGCATCCTGACCGCCGAATGCCTGATGAATTTCTTTCGCAGCTTGATCCAGGTCATATGTCAACTCATAAACCGCAGAAAAGCGTGTCAAGATGGATTTAACATAAGTGTCATGAACAGCCTCCGGCAAACCGCGGATGGCATCTGTTACTTTTATGCCAGATGAAATCTGCATATTTAGAAATCTATATATTTTATATAGCGCGCGGTCAAAAGACTCTTTGCGCTTCTCAATCCGCAGGTTCAGCCAGTACACCAGCAGATAAACACAGGCCGATCCTGATACCATACAGATAAGCACACGCCATCCGTTTAGCCAGGCTGCTGCAAAACCAAATGTAAACAACGCTGATCCAATCAGTATAAAGGCAGACAAGGCACGCTTCGCATCAAATCCGGCACGTCTGATTTTTGAGTATCCAGCCTGCTGCCACGAAAAAACAAGCTGATGTATGCGGCTAAGCGAATTTTGTTTGCCGGCAGAAGCGGGGCCTGGTTTGTTTTGCGGCTTTATATATTCGATCCAGACAAGGAAATGCGGCAGCAGCAAGTAAATTGCCCAGATAAGAATGAGGATGAAAGGGACTAAAATGAATATCTGTCGCATACATAAGCTCCTTTTCTTTGCAGTCCTGTTGCCTGGGCAACTTTAATACAGGGATGATCTGTATCAAAACTTGTCAGAAATAAATGACTGTACCTGAGTATTGGCCATTGATCCTATGCCAGTCTTTTTTGCACAATATACATGCAGGCGGCTGCAACAAGAAAACAGATACAGCTGATAACCAACACCACTTTTCCTGTGAATGTTTCCAGCATCAACTGCCTGGTTGTCTGATCTGTGATCATTCGAAACAGAAATATCAAAGGTCCCAGACCTGTGATCATCCAGCCAAGTTTTCGATCCCTGGCACTTGATATCCGCCGCTGCACCGTCTCTTCCTCCAGTTTGTAGAGCTGCATCTCCATGTGATCAAGGAACTGAGCCAGATGTCCCCGGTAATTGAAATTGAAACGCAGCGCTGTGATCAAATCACGGAAATGCTCATCATCAGTAGTGTCAGCCAATAATTGCAAGGCTTTATTCGTTTCCATGCCGCCATGAATACGTGTCAGCAGCTGCTGCACGAAGCTGTTCATAGGTTCAGAAAGTCCAGATTCCAGGCTTTTTTCAAAAGCATAAAGCAGATCTTCACGCACCTGGCACCATCTGGCCAGATGACTGACCAGATGGAGGGTCTGCTGGCGCATATTGCGATTTCTGCCAGATAGTCTCATACTCATATTGCTGTTTCTCCTGATCGTATTGTTTCATTCTTATCACATGATCAACCTTGAACGCTTTCATGAAGAAAACATAATCAAGACATTTACCTGCCATTTTGTGCAGCATCGCATCGGATTCACTGTTTGATGCGTATCTGGCCAGTGATACCAGGCGGTCCAACGCGTCAGCAGCCGATTCGGCATGTATTGTCGCGAGACATCTATGACCGGAAAATGCCGCATGCAGAAACTCCAAAGCCTCATGACCTACTATCTCACCAATACAATAACTGTCCAGGGACATTGTCAGTCCATCTGAAATAATATCTCGCAGCGTAACCATTCGGCCGCCCTCATGTGCTTTTTTAATTTTCTGCAAGAGACAGCATGGCTTAGCAGGATAAATTTCACTGTCACTTTCAGCGATCAGGATGCGCTCCAGCGACGGCATCTGATTAATAAATGTTCTCAGAACGGTTGTTTTGCCTGCTGCGCCTTTTCCGCAGAAAAGAACCGTGTTCCGGTCTGCTGCCAAACGCATCATCAGTTCTTTGAGCGTCAGATCAATCATCCCGAGTCTGTGCAGATCATCAAGCGAATATGCCTGCCGCCGGTGTTTTCGAATGCTGATGGTAGCATATCGGATGCTTCGCGGCGGTACTGTCACATTAATCCGCAAATGCCTGGCCGGGTCGGAAACCCTGCAGTGTGTATCATTTTCATTAATGACACCGCCGTTTCGGATAATCACCAGCCGGCAGAACAGTTCATAAGACCTCACATCAGGAAAAGCCAGCATTGCTTTCTCCCTGACGCCTTCTCGTGTGACCGTAAATTCATCTGGCGCGTTTCCGTCTATATCGGAAATGGTGTCATCATCAACAAAGGTCTGCAAAGGGCCGTAGCCAAACAAGAACGCATATACTTGATCAAAAATTTCATTTTTGCTGACAGCAATCTCCACGCTTTCTTGCTCTATCATTTGCCGCAGCAGACTAGCCAGCGTGTCCGCTTCAGTTTCTCCCGCAGACAGCTGACGCATGAGTTCTGGCTCAGATGAGAGAATCTTGTCACAAAGCCTGATAATTAAATCCGAAACCGCGCCAGCCCGGACAGGATCCATCTGGCCGGCAGCCTCATCAAACACGCCTTGCGTATTTTCGCCGTTTGTCTTTGAGAGATTCTTTTCCAGCTGCGCGCTGAAACGGTCTCTTGAACCCTGTTTTGTTTTCATATACTGCACAACAGTTTCAGCCAGTGAGGTGTGGGAGGTTATGATCGGCATAATATCACCTTGCTTTGGGTCTGCAGCTCACAGCAGATCGGTCTCATTGATTGATTCACGTTTAATATTCATGCGTTCTTCATGTTAAAGCAAAAACAGATTCAGGAAACTGGAATCGCTGCTGCGGACTATTAATCCTGACGATAAACAGTGCTGACCAGCACCTTGAATTCTTTTCGGTTCGCTTCGTTCAAAGAGAATGTACAAGGCTTATGACTGCTGCGTCTCAGCCTCCGGTTTCTGTTATCACTGATATAGCCTGCCATTTTCCCTGCGGTGATCGCCTGCATGGATGACCAAGACATATCCATCTGTGAAGAGTATGAAAAGGCTACATAGAACAATTTATCTTCTTTTAAGATCATCTTGTCAGATAAAAATCGAATTGATCTCTCATACGCCTTAAAAGCGTGCAAATTCCCCGCCAGAGGGATCAATATATAATCTGCGATCATCAGGGACAGGCATGTAAAAGCATCATAAATAAAGGTATTGGCAAGCACAATGACATGATCAAAAATTTGTGATGCCAGTTCCATCACAGCACAAAAATCCTCTGGCTGATAATGCTCATAATGATGCAAGTCACGTTTGGGCATCAGATATTTCAGATTACTGTTTTTCCCTGGCTGACAAAGCGTCTTAAGTCTTTCCGGTGTCAGCCGCCCCTGCCGTTGATCTGACAGTGCCTGGTCCATTCCCTTGATTTCTTTTCTCACTGACAGCCACTCTTTTTTTTCGGCAAGGCCCAGCAGCTGATCCGTCTGAGGATTAAACCAGTCTGCCTCCGCCACCAAAACAGAAGCGTTTTCACATAAAACAGTGGCCAGCTCACAGCCAAACTCGGCATTGCCCCAGATCGTTGTAACAGCTTTCCTGGCAATATTCTTTTGTGTTCCGTCATTATCTGGACAACAATGTCTGCGATGCTCTTTTCGCAGTCTGCCGTTAATGTTTTCTGCCAAATTCACGAATAGGACTTTCTTGTTTTTAAACACACGCGTCAGCCCCGGTTTATCTGGCTTTGCTGACATTTGTCTGCTTTGCTGATACCGTGTTTCACTGATGATGTCATCGATTTGTGCGATCAGCATGCCGGCCGAACCGGGACGGCTGTCTGTATTTTCTGACAGACAATTCTCAAACAGGGAAATAAGTTTTTCTTTTACAGACAGGTCTTTTTCCCTCAGCTGATGCGTCAAGATATCAGCGGGTTGATTTCGACAGGCTGTCACAGGAGCACCTGTTATCAGCTGCAGCGCAGTCAGCGACAGAGCAAATATGTCGCTTTGCGGTCCTGGGCTTCCCTTGAGCAGTTCTGGAGCACTGTATTCGGGTGTTGATTTCAACCGGCCTGATGCCTTAACACGAAGGTCAGCATGACAGATCGCCGCTGCGTCATAGTCAATCAGATAAATTTGGTTGTTATCTGCAAGAATGATGTTTTCAGGTTTTATATCAAGATGCATGATCACCTGATCATTTTGCTCATGCAAAAATCTCAGAATCTGCGCGCCTTGCTTCATAATTGACAGAATCAGCAAAAGATCAACCGACTTTGCTTGCTTATCCGCGTGATGTCTGACAAGCCATTCTCTCAGTGTCACACCCTCAATAAACTCATACAAAACATAAGCGCCCGAGAATTCGCTGTCTATTCTAAAATGAAATGCCTTTAGATCCGCCTCGGATAAAACATGACGCATCAGAATCCGCGGAATTGAGGGATGACGTGTTTTCTCAAGGCAGTCAATCACTTTCGCATCAGCAAAACCAGCTTCATCTTTCATCAGACAAGGTGTACAGTCAATCAGGTCATCTACAAGCCACGTTGAGTCGCTCAGCCGCCTTTTAATGCGATATCGGTCATTTAACTGCAACAGATGATTGTCTTTTTCTTTTTCCAGCTGTTGATTGTCTATTTGATTGTTTATCTGTTTAACCGGAAGCATGTTCAGCCCGCCTTAGTGATTATTGTTCAGAACGAAGCGCTTACACGTAGCAAGGACTTGATCTGACTGCACTATCAGCATACAAGATCTTTTTCATTTCAGGGCACGCCTTAATCAGGCAAAAAGTGGCAACAGAATGCAAAATCTGCCAAAGAACCGATCTCGAGGTGATCTTGAGGTGAAAAGCACAATGAAAAAGGCTTCCCATTCAGATGGGAAGCCTCTGCCTTTTAAACTGTTCTGATTGCTCAAGGAAACTAAGCAGTCTTGTCTTCTTTGATGATCAGCTGCGGCGGCTGTTTTTCGGCAACACTCGCCTTGGTGATGACGCAGCGCTCAACATCGTCTCTTGACGGGATATCAAACATGATATCCAGCATGATGTCTTCAATAATCGCACGAAGCCCGCGGGCACCTGTATGCCTTTCCAGGGCTTGTCTGGCAATTTCTGCAATTGCGTCCTGCTCAAATTCAAGTTCAACGCCGTCATACTGAAACAGCTTCTTGTACTGTTTGAGCAAAGCGTTCCTTGGCTCCTGGAGTATTTGCACTAATGCCTTCTCATCCAGACCTTCCAGCGCTACAACAACTGGGATTCTGCCGATAAATTCAGGTATAAGCCCATATTTAAGCAGATCCTGAGGCATAATATGAGCCAGCAGATCTCCTCTTTCAAAGGCCTTCTTGCTTTCGATATTTGCTCCGAAACCAATTGATTTCTCACCTATCCTGCTTTGAATGATCTTTTCCATGCCATCAAAAGCACCACCGCAGATAAAAAGAATATTCGTCGTATCGATCTGAATAAATTCCTGATGCGGGTGCTTTCGTCCACCTTGCGGCGGTACGTTGGCGATTGTGCTTTCCAGGATTTTCAGCAAGGCTTGCTGAACACCTTCACCGCTTACATCACGTGTGATGGAGGGATTATCGGACTTACGCGTGATTTTATCAATTTCATCAATATAGATAATGCCCCTCTGTGCACGTTCAATGTCAAAATCAGCACTGTGCAGCAGTTTTAGCAAAATATTCTCAACGTCCTCGCCGACATATCCGGCCTCTGTCAACGCTGTTGCATCAGCAATCGCGAAAGGAACATCCAGAATACGGGCCAGTGTCTGGGCCAGAAGTGTTTTTCCACTGCCTGTCGGACCAAGCATCAGGATATTGCTTTTTGTTAACTCAATATCATCATGCTCATGATTATCTAATGGGTCACTATCCGCAGGCGACCTGGTGTATACGCGTTTATAGTGATTGTACACCGCTACGGACAATGCTTTTTTTGCACGATCCTGACCGATGACATATTGATCCAGCTCAGACTTGATCTTTGCCGGCGGCATCAGTTCGTCAGGTTCAGGCAATTCACTGCTTGTCTGAGCGACTGTCTGATCATCATTGAGAATCTCGTCGCAAAGCGATACGCACTCGTTGCATATAAAAACCCCCGGTCCCGCGATCAGGCGGCTGACCTGGCTCTCCGATTTTCCGCAAAATGAGCAGGTTACCGGCTTATAGCCGTCACTGCCGTTTTGATCGCCCGATTTTTTTCCAGCCTTGCTGCCAGTCTTGTTTTTATCGTTTTGGTCGGCCATCTTATACCCTCTTCTCCATGATATGGTCTAG
>SLHU01000032.1 GCA_007135995.1 Clostridiales bacterium
AGAGGTGCCAGTCCATAATAACGTTTGAAAACTTTTGAAAAATTAAACACATCATCATAGCCTACACTATGTGCAGCTTCTTTCACACTGTAATCACGCTGCACCAGATAGACTGCTGCACGATTGAGGCGCATCTCCAGCAAATACTGTTTTGGCGGCATCCCCATTTCCCTGCTGAAAATCCGGGACAGATAATGCCTGTTGAGGCCTATCATCCTTGCAATCTGTTCGACCCGGACGGGTGACGCGTAGTTGGCTTTCATGTAATCGACAACACGCTGTATATACTCATCCTTCTCCCTTTCCAAAACTGTTTTGGGCTGCAGAACGGAAATCAGTTCATATAGCTTTGCGCAAAGAAACAGCTCACTGCCGATCAGATGCTCAAATTCATTTTGTATCTGTAAAAAAAGCGGTTCTGCTTCAGGCAGATGCACACTGGCACGATCACCTTCCAGAACAGATCGGTTCACCAGAGACGCACACAACGCGCCGTCAAAACCAATCCAGATATAATTCCAGGGATCTTCGTGATCGGCCTGGTAAAACGTCAGTTCATCAGGCCGGATGAGAAAAAGATCACCCCGCGCGAGGTTGATTCGCTGGTTGTCGCGGCAAAAGATACCTTTTCCAGACAGAATGTAATGGATCAGATAATAGTCACGGGCTGCGGGACCATAGCTGTGACTGGCCGTACATGCCTGCCAGCCGCAGTTAAGCGGATTCAAGTCGTGCAGATGCTGATTGATAATTGATATATGTCTTTCCATTAGTTTCACCATTCCGTTCATTGGGTCTTTAGTCACATAATGACATATTCTCTACGCATAAATCAATGTTATCCGACGCATATCCATGATAGAATCCAGCTAATAGATGACATGCTGGTTTATTCTGCTCTATGCAGATGAATATGCCAGCCTATTAGAGGAGGTTTTCATGGTTAAAATAACGTTTATGGGTGCCGGAAGCTCGGTTTTCGCCAAGAATGTGCTGGGTGATTGTCTTTCTACCGAAACTTTTTCGGACAGCGAGATTTGTCTTTACGACATTGACCCAATGCGTCTTGATGAATCAAAACGCATGCTCGAAGCGATCAACCAGAACAAGAACAGCGGCCGTGCCCGCATTAAACATTATCTGGGTGTTGACCAGCGAAAAGATGCGCTGAGAAATGCTGATTTTGTTGTGAACGCAATACAGGTAGGCGGTTACGATCCTTGCACAATAACAGATTTCGAGATTCCGAAAAAATACGGTCTCAGGCAGACCATTGCTGATACGCTTGGAATTGGCGGCATCATGCGTGGTCTAAGGACCATCCCGGTTATGCAGGCTTTCGCACATGACATTGAGGAGGTCTGCCCTGATGCATGGTTCCTCAATTACACAAATCCCATGTCAATACTGACTGGTTATATGCTGCAGCATACAGGGGTCAAAACGGTCGGACTCTGCCATAGTGTGCAGGGCTGCTCAAGCGGACTTCTGAAAGCGCTTGGCATGGAAGATAAATTAGAGCGGCGCAAAGAGCTGATCGCTGGCATTAATCATATGGGATGGCTGCTGAAAATACAAGATCAGTACGGAAATGATCTGTATCCGGAAATCAGACGCCGCGCCAGTTCGAAAAACGAACAGGAAAAACATTATGATATGGTCCGTTACGAGTATATCAAACAGTTTGGCCATTACTGCACAGAATCCAGTGAGCATAATGCTGAATACAATCCCTATTTCATTAAAGAACGCTATCCTGAACTGATTGATCGTTTTAATATTCCGCTTGATGAATATCCACGTCGCTGTGTCAGCCAGATCGCCGGCTGGGAAAAGCAAAAGGAAGCGCTGGTACAAAACGCAAACTTGTCACATGAGCGCAGCGATGAATATGCATCATACATTATGGAAGCGATTGTTAAAAACCAACCGTATAAAATCGGCGGAAATGTGCTGAACCATGGTGGACTCATTGAAAACCTGCCGGCGGACGCTTGTGTAGAGGTTCCTTGTCTGGTTGACGGCATGGGTATTCATCCCTGCTATGTCGGCAAATTGCCGCCACAGCTGGCCGCGATGAATATGACGCATGTTAATGTCCATATGCTGGCAGTTGAAGCCGCCGCGACACTGAAAAAAGAGCACGTCTATCAGGCAGCGATGCTAGATCCTCACACAGCTGCAGAACTGTCAATCGATGATATCCGCAGTATGGTTGATGACTTGATTGAAGCACATGGCGACTATCTCCCGGCTTACAAGTAGTCTATGTGCATGCAGATGCCTTTCAGCAGTTTAACTGCCTGATTTTCTGCCAAGCTTCATTTGACAGCCAGTCTGTCAACCCCATATAGGAAGTCAGAAACGATCTGCTGCGGCTGCTCCTTCGGGAGCAGCCGTTTCTATGCGTTGACTTCACAAACCTGTGAAACGGCCAGCTTCCATGCCAGATGCGATCAACGCGAAAATATGATCTGGCTGGACTTCCTGTGCTATAATTAAATTGTCAGCAACGGTGACAGACGGACACTTATATGCTTGGGATTAAGGCATCCTCGAAAGCCTGTTTACTGAAACCCGGCGCACCAGCTGTTACCAGAGATCCATAGAATCGGGGGGACATCAACATTGGCCATTATTACAATCTCACGGCAGTTAGGCAGCTTGGGCGATGAGGTGGCAGCTGCTTTATCCAGCAGACTGGGATGGGAAGTAATCACCCGTCAGACATTACTTGACCGATACCTCAAACCAGTAACAAACAACAGAGATTACCATGTTTTGAAGGAAAGCGCCAAAGCATACTTAGACGAATGCACATCAGGTTTAACCTATCTGGCCTATCTTGAAGAAAAGCTTTATGAACTGACCGAAACGGTCTCTGTTGTCATGGTCGGATTTGGTTCACAGATTATTTTTGCGGAACATGAAGAAGCGCTGCATGTGCGCATTATCGCTCCTGAAGCAATCCGCATCAATCGTGTCCGGCGCCAGTACAGTGTTGAAGATGATGAAGCCAGACGTATTCTTATTACAGCCGACCGCAAGCACAAGCGCTTTGTATCGACTGTTTTTGATACCGATCTCACACAATCAGAGCTGTATGATCTGACTTTGAATACAGAGGTCCTGAGTGTTGATGCCTGTGTAGCTGCCATTATCAGCATTCAAGATAATATTCAGAAACAAAAAGAACTGGAAAAAACAGCTGAAGGCTCTGATGTCATTGTCAATCATGGACAGATGCATGATTTTAAGCACCCGGCTGAGGTCGAGTTCGCCAGGATTTTAGACATGTATCAGATTGAATGGAAATATGAACCCAAGACGTTTCCGATTGAATGGGACGCCGAAGGCAATGTGACGCTTGCTTTCAGTCCTGACTTCTACCTGCCCCAGTTTGATACGTATCTTGAACTGACAACCATGAATCAGAAATATGTAACGATGAAAAACCGCAAAGCACGAAAAGTGCGCGAGCTTTATCCCGGTACAAATGTAAAAATCGTTTATAAGAAAGATTTTCAATCATTAGTTGAGCGATTCAGCGGGATCAGCTGAACGTTTATTGACCTGAAAGGATAATCAGAATGGCTGACTTCAAAATTAAGAAAATACTCTTTTCAGCTGAACAGATCAAAGAAAGAACGGCTGAGCTGGGCAAGCTGATCGAAAAAGATTATCGTGACAAAGATCTGATTCTGGTTGGCGTTTTGAAAGGCTCATTTCATTTTCTGTCTGACTTGACACGCTGTATCAATCTTCCCATCCAAATTGACTTCATAGCGATCGGGACCTACGCTCAGTCTACCAAGCAGAAAGGGATTGTCAGAATCACCAAGGATTTAGATTTGGATATTACCGGTAAGCATGTTCTGATTATTGAAGATATTTTGAGGACAGGTTTAACGACCGGTTACCTGGCTAAGAATCTTGAAGCCAGACAGCCTGCGAGCGTAAAGGTATGCACCTTGCTGCTGAGTCCTGATCAGCAGCTGATCAACGTACCGGTTGCATATTATGGCTTTGAAATTGACCAGCGCTGGCTTATAGGCTATGGAATGGACATTAACGAGCATGGCCGTCAAATACCTTATATTGCTGAGATAGATAAATAAAACGAAAAAAATAGCTCCAGCGAACCCTTTTAAACATAATTCCTGTCATTTGTGCTCTTTCAACGAAATTTTTTATCTTACATCGAATAACTGATTTCTTTCAGTAACATAAGGATAAACCTTATTTCCTGTCAGCAACAACTATTCTTTTGTCCGATAGATAAATAATGTTTCAAACTATTTATCATTTCATAACCACTTATTTACGGTGGCGGCACTCCTGTCGGCAATTAAGTAAAGTTGGTATTCCCTGGAGCTTGATTTCATTATAAATGCGGTCCAGCGGATTGTCAACACAGTTTTGTGAACGAATTGTAATGATTGTCTTAGGTCCTTTTAAGTCCGGATTATGATATCATACAAATAGCGATTCTGTTTGAGGCTGAAGACTTCAATTTTGAAAGCGCTGTATATGACATGTAATCGAAGTATTTACACAATCAATTATCTGCTGATTACTTATGGAGGTCATTTTGTACGATATCATCATATTCGATTTTGACGGAACGCTTGTTGATTCTGATCGTATCATCGATCAGCTGATGGATCATTTTATTGTCCGCTATAAAATGCGGCCAATGGACAGGCAGTCATTCGACGAGTTGAAAACACTGCCCTTGAGGGAAAAGATACGCAAGACCGGACTGCCGCTGTATAAGCTGCCGCGGCTTGTGAAAGAAGTCAGACGGTCATACGCAGAACATCTTCATTTGCTGGAGATGGTGCCTGGTATTGAAAAGCTGATAAATGATTTATCGAGCCAGTCAAAAAGACTATTTATCCTTTCATCTAATTCAACTCAAAATATTGACTATTTTTTAAACAGTCATGGCATAGATCAATTTGAGGCCGTCTACAGTGCACCTGATCTGTTGAGAAAGGACAAGGGCATCAGGCAGCTTTTAAAAAAGCATCAGGTTAATGCTAAAAAAGCAATTTATATTGGTGATGAGCTGCGGGATATAACCGCCTGTCAGAAAGTACCAATCGATATTGCGGCTGTCACATGGGGGCACGATACTGAAACCTTGCTTCAGACCGGTCAGCCTAATTATCTGGTCAGACAGCCTGATGACCTTCATTCCATTCTGAATAAGGCACCCAGGCGTATGGATCATGCTGTAAAACTCGAAATAAATAATGAAATGGAATACTGAAGTTAAGTGATCCGTTTTTCCTGACAATATCATGAGTAAATCATGTGTACGGCAGTATGAGGCGAGGATGGCAACATGTGGTCTCCAAAAATCAAAATAACATGGATCAAGGATGAATACGTTCAGCACATGCGAAAAACAGCGGTATTTCTGCTGGTTTTCACAGTTATCTTTCTCCTGGTTTATAAAACACTGTCTTATACATTACCTTTTCTGGTTGCATTCCTGCTTGCCTGGCTTCTGCAGCCAGGCATGAAGTTTCTGGTAACCAAGCTGAAGTTCAGACCTACACTGGCAGCGTTTGTTATGACTTTGATCTTTTTTGCGGCGATATTTGGTCTGCTGACTTGGCTAATAATCGAACTGGTAAAAGAGGCGGCTTTGCTGGTTCAGAGAATTGATCCAGATCAGTTTTTGTTTATCACCGCGCCTTTACAGCAACTGTTTCAAACGATATCAGACTTTTTTTATCAGTTCGATCTCGAATGGCTGCAGCAATATGAAGCTCAGATATTTTCCCTGGCACAAAGTGGTCTGGTGATCATCGATAAACTGGTCAGGGTGGCTGCGACAGCGGTGGCTGCACTCCCAGTCTGGCTGATGGTGTTTTTTGTCATCATTTTCTCTACTTTTTTTCTGTCACGTGATCTGAGCAAAATGAACAGGAAAATTAAACGTGCTTTTTCCGACCAGTTTATTGTACAGTTTCAAAATGTGTGGAGTGTCGGGATTCGCATGATTGGCCGCTATATCCGTTCATATCTGATTGTCTATACAATCACTTTTCTTTTGACACTCATTTTTTTCAGTATTATCCAAGTGAATTATGCACTGCTGCTCTCGCTGACTGCTGGTATCGCAGATGTACTGCCTATTTTCGGGATTGGATTTGTCTACTGGCCGCTGGCAGCGTATTTGCTGATCAATGGTCATACAGCGCTGGGAATCGCTGTTATCATTGGTTATCTGCTGGTTACCGCTATAAGGCAGTTTATTGAACCCAAGCTGGTTGCTGATTCTATTGAAATACATCCGGTGATGGTTTTGGCCATTTTATTTTTCGGCTTAAGGGCACAAAGCCTGATGCTGATTGTCTATCTGATTCTTCTGCTGATGACGTATCAGATGGTGAAGAAAGCCGGGTTGTTGAATATTACAAAAGCGGGTGCGGTCTATTCAGACCCTGTTTCTCAGCCGGCTGGTCCAGACAGGTCAGGTGAAGCGGAACATCAAGCGTCCACATCAACACATGTTCCACAAGCTAAAACAAAAAAATCAGCAGACGGTGAAAAAGACAA
>SLHU01000428.1 GCA_007135995.1 Clostridiales bacterium
CTGCAAGTATATTGTTTTTAAGAAAGGCAGATTGATTATGGCAATTAATTTTTCAGCTGAAAGATGGGATCATGTTAAAGATACATACGGCAAATGGTGGGAGGGCTGTTTATCCAGGCCGGTTATTCCTGTTGTCTTGAAAGGTGTTGACCCTGGAAGATCGAAACCTGACGCGCCCTTGCTTTCTCAGCAGACAAGCCTTGATCTGTCATTTTCTGCAGATGATCTGATTGACCGCATTGACTATGAGTTGTCCTGCAATGTCTATATGGGAGATGCGTTTCCATATTTTAATATGGATTGCTTCGGCCCCGGTGTCCTGGCCGCTTTTTTAGGTGCCAGGCCTGATAATTCGACCGGCAGCATCTGGTTTCATTGTGATGAGGTAAAAGAACTCAAAGACCTGCACTTTGAATATGATCCTGACAACATCTGGCTCAAGAGGGTGAAAGACATTTATAAGGCGGCCGATAAAAGATGGCACGGCCAGATTGTGATAGGGATGGCGGATCTGGGCGGCGTACTGGATATCCTCGCTACATTCAGAACCACTGAGAACCTGTTGACAGATTTGTATGATGATCCTGACGAAGTCAAGCGATTAGTCAACGAACTTCATCATGTGTGGCTTCGATACTATGATGAACTTCATTCGATTATTTCTGATAAAGCTGCCGGTTTTTCGGACTGGTCAAAAATATACAGCGCAAAACCATCCTATGTTCTTCAGTCTGATTTCTCATACATGCTGGGGCCGGATATGTTTAGAGAGTTTGTTAAAGATGATCTTTCAGCGATGGCCAGAAAATTACATAATACCATTTATCATCTTGATGGCGCCGGCCAATTGCGTCATTTAGATGAGTTGTTGAAAATCAAAGAGATTAACGCGGTCCAGTGGGTTCCCGGTGCAGGTGCACTGCCTCAGGCTCAGTGGCCTGAAGTATACAGAAAAATCAGCCAGGCAGGTAAGGGAATACAGCTTTGGGAAGGCTTTGACTGCATCGATCAGGTATCTCGGGATATAGGTACGATGCAGGGCATTTTACATTGGGATATCGTTGATGATATCAGTCAGAGCGCATATTATCAGAATAAACTTATTCAGTACGGTGTCGAACCCTAAGGTATATTCATGAAACAGCCGATCAAAAAATAAGCAGAGGAGCTGACTGCATTGTGAAGATATATAAAGAAATTGAAGATCCGACTATTTTTCAAGTAAACCGTGAACCGGAGAGATCTTATTTTATTCCTTATGCCAGTTTGGCTGATGCACTGGCAAATTTTAAGTCATTGTCACCTTTTTACAAGCTATTGAATGGAACCTGGGCTTTTAAGTTTTTTGAGTATGCAAAATCTGTTCAGGATGCGTCCTTTGCGTCTGATGCCGACCTAGCGCAATGGGATCATCTTCCGGTTCCGTCAAACTGGCAGTTGTTTGGTTATGATAAGCCAGTTTACACCAATGTCAATTATCCTTATCCTGTAGACCCCCCCTATGTACCTGACAAAAATCCTTCAGGTATTTATGCAACAGAAACGCTTATACCTGAGTCATGGGCTGACAAACAGATTTTCATCAATTTTGAAGGGGTGAATGCCTGCTTCTACTTATATATTAATGGTACATATACCGGATACAGCCAGGGAAGTCATTTACCCTCTGAGTTTAATATCAGCCGTTTTATTAAACCAGGCTCTATGAACAGGATAACAGTACAGGTTATTAAGTGGTGTGACGGCAGTTATTTGGAAGATCAGGACTTCTTTCGATTATCTGGTATTTTTCGTGATGTATATCTTCTTGCCAGACAACGCGAACATATTCGTGATTATTATATTAAGCCTGATTTAGATTCTGCATATAGAAACGGATATGTTGACATTGACGTTGATTTCACCGGCCAAAAGCAGGACATTTTATGTAAAATATTTGATCCTGATGGCAAGGAAATACTGAGTCAGGCAATAGAAAATGAAACCCTTCATCTTGAGATTGCGTGTCCTGTAAAATGGAACGCTGAGCAACCACTGCTTTACACGGCTGTTTTTATATGCAGGGACGAATATATTTCGCAAAGATTTGGATTCAGAAAAATAGAAATTTCCGGACAAGCCGCACTTCTGATTAACGGCGTCCCTGTTAAGCTCAAAGGTGTTAATCGCCATGATACGCATCCTGACTTAGGTCATTGTACGCCCTATAAAAGTATTGAAGAAGACCTGATTAAAATGAAGCAGGCAAACATGAACACGATACGCACAGCCCATTATCCGAATGCTCCGGCATTCCTTGAATTGTGTGATCAATTTGGGTTTTATGTGGTTGAGGAAGCCGATCTTGAAATGCATGGATTTAACACGGCGCATCCGGAAGAACGGTACATGTGTTATGAAGCTGGTTCGCCAGCTCAGCAGGTTGAATGGCAGGATGCCTATCTTGATCGTGCCAGAAGAATGGTTGAGCGATACAAAAATAATACATCTATTATCATGTGGTCACTGGGAAATGAATCAGGTTATGGAAAAAACCACGATGCGATGAGCGACTGGATAAAAAAACGAGATCGCACAAGGCTAATCCACTATGAAGGCGCGCATCTGGTTGATGATCCTGACTCTGTCGATGTCTGCAGCAGGATGTATCCCTTTATTCATGAAGTTGAAGCTGAAGCCGCGAAGAAAGATAAAAGACCGTTCTTTTTATGTGAGTATAGTCATGCCATGGGCAATGGGCCTGGTGATGTGCATGATTACTGGCAGGTGATTTATGAACATCCCAGGCTTATCGGCGGCTGTATCTGGGAATGGGCCGACCATACCATCAAAACTGAAAAAAACGGTTCGATGATTTACGGATACGGCGGGGATTTCGGTGAAGTTGTTCACGACGGGAATTTCTGCATGGACGGCCTGGTCTTTCCTGATCGGACGCCTAGCCCTGGTTACTATGAAGTAAAAGCGGTTTATCAGAATGCAGCGTTTAAACTAGTTGATGATCATAAGATCCAGATCATCAACAGATTTGATTTTACTAATCTGAATGAATATAAAATCATCTGTCAGCTGCAAGTGGATGCTAAGATCACGAACGTATGTGAACTGGATAAGGTCGATATAGAGCCACACAAAAGCATCATCATCACGATGCCCTTCAAGCTGCCTGAGTACTGTTATCTGGGCGCTTACTTGAATCTGTCAGTTGTGTCAAAAAAAGAAGCGCCAGGCTGCGAAAGCGGCAGCGAAATCGCTTCGGCTCAGCTTGAGCTGCCTGTACCGACCCGTAAAAAGCAGTATTTTCCGCGTTTGTTCGCGCCAGTTGTGGTTCATAAACCTGCGGATGGCCAGTTTATGACTATTTCCGGGGAGTCATTTCAATACAGATTCAATTGTCTGATTGGACATTTTGACAGCCTGATCTTCAATGGGACGGAAATGCTGGCAGCGCCGCCAAAAATTGATATTTACCGGGCACCAACAGATAATGACAGAAATATCAAAAAGCAATGGTATGCATATGGTGAAGCTGACTGGCATACAGGTAGTCCGCATAACTATAACACCATCCAGGAAAAAGTTTACGCGATCACGCTGATTGGGCATGATAAAAACTGGGTTGAGATTGCTGTCAGCGGTTCGTTATGCCCGGTAGGGCGATACCCGCTGATTAAGTATACCGCTTCATATACAGTGTGTGCATGTGGTGAAATCATTGTTCACTTTAGTGGTAATGTGCGGGAAAATGCGCTTTATCTGCCAAGATTCGGTTATGAGTTCGCGCTGAAAACAGGACTTGAACAGGTAGAGTATTTTGGCAGGGGCCCGTATGAGAACTATATAGATATGTCACACTTTGCGAAGATAGGTCACTATCATACAACTGTGACAAATGAGTATGTTCCATATCCAAGACCACAAGAGCACGGTAACCATACCGATGTCAAGATGACAGCGGTGTATGATAAGACCGGCATGGGCATGCTGTTTAAAACCAGCGAGAAATATGAAATGGCAGTTTCACACTTCAAAGCACATGACCTGGAGCGGGCATCACACCATAGTGATCTTGTGCCCCGGCCTGAGACTTATATCAGAATTGATTATAAGAATGGAGGGATTGGCTCAGGCAGCTGTATGGTCGATTTGCTTGAGCAGTATCAGCTGAATGATAAAAAGATTGAATACCAGTTTACGCTCATGCCTGGTTCAATTGAACCATTTCCTCCAATTGAGTGGGCAAAATACTAAGAACAATTTATATCTGACCAGGAATGCCACACGACAATAAAGACGAATCAGAACGCTTATGAATCTGAGTATTTGCAGTTTTAACCAGCCTGGTTAAGACCGTTATGACCGGGCTTAAAAACAACTATACGAGGGCGATTGCAGTTTTACCAGCCCGGTTAAGACAGTTGTAACTGGGCTATAAAACGATTATAAGGAGATGCAAGTTGTCACAAAGAACGAATCACGATGATAAAAAAAGAGTTAATTTCTTATATGCCGCTTTGCAAAGCTTCTTCTGGTGCGCTAATTGCACATATTTTTCATTTCTTGTCATCTATCTGACCAGTAAGCAGTTTTCCGAATTTGAGATTGGTCTCGCGATGACCTTGCTGGCAGCAGTCAGTATTCTTTCACCATCCATATTGGGGTATATATCTGATTATGTGTTCCCAGTGAAAAACATCATCATTTTTATGATGATGCTCAGTATCCCTGTTGCGTTCACGCTGGGGATGAGTGTCACCCTTGTCCCTGTTGCGCTCCTTTCAGTTACACTGATGGGAATCACCGAGAAAAGTCTTGTCAGTGTTATCGATAGCTGGGGTGTGAAAATCAGACGCGGTAAACCATACCTGAATTACGGCGTATCACGCGGCATCGCGTCTTTATCGTATGCAGTTGCCGCGCTTTCTCTGGGGCAAATATTTAATGTGATCGGCATAGACAATCTCTTTTGGATTCACGCCATATTCGCAGCTGGCTGCATAGCCGCAGCCCTGTTCCTGGATCATGTGCCGACATTAACAGGCCAGTCACAAAAAAAATCATACTACGCTGCCATTAAGCAGCTGGCCAGCAATAAAAAATATGTTCTTCTCGTTATCTGTATGGCACTGGCCGGTATGAGCTTTGTTACAAGTTTTACGTTTCAGCCTATCTTGCTGACGCAGATGGGCGGGACAGCCTTTCATATGGGGCTATCCTTATTTGTCATGGCCGGAAGCGAAGTGCCTGTCATGTTCTATTTTTCAAGGATTGCGGAAAAGTATAAACTGGTTTTTCTGCTTAATTTAGCTTTTTTATTCACATTTTTCAGAGTTATTGCCAATGTGCTTGCACCCAATTTAGGCTGGCTGATCAGCGTTCAGGCCATACAGGCCTTCTCTTTTGGCCTTTATTTGCCGGCTGTGCTGATGTACATTAGTCTGATTACCGACGATCATCTGAAAGGCACCGCGATCACACTGGCGGTTTCTGTTGGTGAAGGATTTGCCGGTATTGGCGGGAATCTGTTTGGCGGCTATTTAGCAGAGAAGCTGGGTGTTCGATCCGTGTTCTATTTGTTTTCGCTTTTCGCACTGGCCGCTTTTCTGATCTTTCTTGTTGGTAATAAGCTGATTGACCGGATGGACGCAAAAAAACAGACAGTTTTATTAAAAAGTGAAGAATTGATTCAATAACAGGGGATTACCTTCGTTTTTTATATACTACAATTTCTGGATCGGAGCCGCCGTCGCCATACTCACACACTAGAAGATAGTTTTCATCAGCAGTCAAACTCTAACAAGCTGCAGTCGCATTCATCCAGCGGTGAGCAGGAGATTGCGACAACTATTCTTCCATTGTGAAATTCCAGTTACACCAATTATACAGGTATGGCAGTATGTTTGCCATGGCCCATGTTTTGGTACCTGGTACCAAAACGGAAGTAAAGCCTCGTACTCAGTGTCTGATTATTCAGCTTTGTGCGCGTTCGAGCATGTCATGTACAGCTGTATTGGGATTATTGATCTCATCTGCTTTGTTAATAGTCAAGGTCGGCATGGCGCCATGATCCAGATTGGCCTGCATGAAGATGACGGATGCGTCCGTTTTTCCGTCCAGAGCGTTATAACCGATGGTCCGGCATAATTTGCCGAACATGAAGGTGTTGAGATCACAGGCACCGGCGCGCAGCTGCGCCTGGGGGTCTTCACGTGATATCAAATGGGCCTGGGTGACGCATAAGCCTTGCATGCAGATCTCGTTGCGGCCTTCACCGGCAATATACATGGGCCGGTCCTTCAAGCCCATCGTCCGAAGATAGTCAAGTTCCTTCAGCAGTCCGTAGGTTGTAGGTGTGCCGTTGACAAGTCCGTTGACAGCGTTATTAGTGCAGAGCGTTACATCGATGAAAACAGTTTCCAGACCTAGTTCATCGACCGCTGACTTGATGTTCTCACGCAGGATTGAATGCCACATCGGCAGAGCGGTATGAATCTTGACCATCACCTTATTGGCTTTATTATTGACCAGGGCCCAGTCACTGCCAGGCACACCAGACGAAGCTGATTTATTGA
>SLHU01000308.1 GCA_007135995.1 Clostridiales bacterium
ATTACAGATATTTAGGTTTTACTCATTAATTATAACGTAAACCAGGAACCCGGGTTTTGCAATGCCTGTTTCCCCGTTTCAAGAATCCGCATACAGGCCAGTGTTTCTTGTCTGGTCACAGGCGGTTGTTCAGGATGAATAAAAAAATCAAGCATCACAGCGATTAAATTCTCAAAAAATTCTGAACAGCAGCTCGAGCTGGCATGTCCGTCCGTTTTGCCCGTATAGATATTGAACGCCAGATCAGGCATCTGAAGCAGACTGCCCGTTCCCTTTTCAAACTCAATCATTATCTGGCGATGAACGCTTTGTTCTAAAGCCATCATACGACGCGGCCCAGCCCCCAGAACAGCTACCAGCATTTCAACTTGGTGAATCGCATAGGTTTCAAAATCACCTGGACCTGTGACAGCCATCAGACACACTTTGTCTTTATCGGTCATCGTCATCAGCTGGCGGGAAAAGCGCAGTGCCGAAGCTGAAAACATGGGAGTCTTATGTTTTTCAGCCAGATCGAACATGCGAATACCGCTGGCCGTGTCGGGTGAAAAGGTTTTGTCAATATAAACGGGTTTTCCAGACTGCAAAGCCAGCTTTGACAGTCTTTCATGATGCTGGCTGTGATTAGGCGAAAGAACGATGATCGCGTCTGAAAGTGCAATCAACTCTGCTTCGGAGCGGCATAATGTTATGCTGTGCCGATCACACCATGCCTGGTTAGCCTCGCCATCAGGCGCATCAATTTCTGCCCAGGCAAATGTAACTTCAGCTTCTGTCCCTAATATTTCACCTTGCTGTCTAACCCATGCCGGATAGTTTTCTGCGTGCCATTCATCAAGAAAATAATCAATATAGCCTATTTTCAGCATGATCTGATCCTCCTGTCATGATACTCAATCATAAATCAAACACATCGCGGCTTCAACACATCCTGCCTAACGGAACAAACCCGGGGCGGTCGTGTTAACACGCATCAGGCATATATGCTTGTCATGCAACGTGTTCTGCCGCCGGTGATGATCGTCCGTTTCAACGTGATGTGTTTCACCTCAGTTCATAATACCAATAAATCATCTCTTTCATGTTTCAGGATCAAAAGAATTTGTCTATTTGTATATGATTTTTGACAGCTTTGATTCAAGAGCGAGAAACATTCTGGTTATCTGCGCAACTTGTATTATAATGAAGATATTATAACATTTTTTAAAGACCGTTCATCGGTCCGTAAACAGAAAGGACAGGTGTTTACATGATTAATTTTAAAATTGGTGTCATGACAGATTCATTTCGTGTTCCTTTGATTGAAGGAATAAAGAAAGCAAAAAGCCTTGGGGCGGAGGGCATACAAGTCTATGCGACGAAGGGTGAAATGGCACCGGAAAATCTAAGCAAAACGCAGCGCCGCGATATTCTGGACAGAATTAAAAGTGAGGGGCTGGTGATCTCGGCACTTTGCGGTGATCTTGGCGGACATGGTTTTATGCACGAAGATGATAATGACTGGCGAATTGAGAAATCAAAGAGAATTATGGATCTGGCCAGAGAACTTGAGACTGACGTTGTTACAACACATATTGGCGTCGTACCTGAAGATGAGCGTGTGCAGCGCTATTCGGTGATGCAGAAAGCCTGCTTTGAGCTGGCGCAATATGGTGATGAAGTAGGTGCTTCTTTCGCGATTGAAACGGGTCCTGAAACAGCGCCCGTTCTTCGCCGTTTTCTTGACAGCCTGGGCGCGAAAGGCGTACGTGTCAATCTTGACCCTGCTAATTTCGTCATGGTCACCGGCGATGATCCCGTCGAAGCAGTGAAAATACTGGCGCCCTATATTGTCCATACACATGCCAAAGATGGTATTCGCCTTTTGAAAAAATCACCGGAAGTCATTTATGGCGTGTCGGACATTGAAGATGAGATCCAGACCGGTGAGGCATTTCGTGAAGTCCCGCTTGGCCAGGGAGGCGTCGATTTCCCTGCCTATTTAAAAGCGCTGCATGATATAGGCTACAGCGGATTCCTGACGATTGAACGTGAGGTTGGCGATAATCCTGAAAAAGATATCCAGCTGGCTGTTGAGTTCCTGAATGATCAGATCAGAAAACTGAACGCTTGACACCAGGATTCATTTTCAGCCGGATTAAAATTTAACGAAACAGTAAAATATACAGGAGGTTTTATTCATGAGAATTGGTGTCAGTTCCTATAGCTACAGCGCACTTGTCGCTCAGGGAAAATACACGCAGTTTGAGTTGATTGCGCTTGCGCGTGATATGGGCTTTGAGTTTATTGAGTTCGCTGGACTGATTGTACCTGAAAAAGAAAATAAAGCGGATTATGCATCCCGGCTGGCTGAAGAGTGCAGCCGTGTCGGTATTGGTGCAGGCAATTATACAATCGGCGCTGATTTTTTAAAACCGGCGCAGGGTAATTGGAAAGATGAAGTTGAAAGATTAAAAAAAGAAGTTGATATCGCAGCCATCCTGCAGGCGCCGGGCATGCGCCATGATGTCACGACCGGACGTGGCAAGAACACTGAACTGTCAGAGCGGCAATACGAGCCGCAGTCCAGGGCACCTGCTGAGAGCTTTGACAGTGTTCTGCCGCTGCTGGCGGATGCCTGTCGCGAAGTAACACAATATGCAGCAACAAAAAATATTCGTACCATGCTTGAAAATCATGGATATTTCTGCCAGGACAGTGATCGGGTAGAGAAACTGATATCAGCCGTTAACCATCCAAACTACGGTTTGCTGGTTGATATAGGTAATTTCATGTGCGCTGATGAGGACTCAGCGCTTGCGGTCGGCCGGATAGCCCCTTATGGGTTTCACTTACATGCCAAAGACTTCCATTATAAGAAAGGTTTTGAACCGTCACCTGGTCAGGGCTGGTTTCCAACCAGGGCCGGCAACTGGCTGCGCGGTGCCATCATCGGTCACGGTGTGGTTCCTGTCAGCCAGTGCATTCGCGTGATGCTCAGCAGCGGCTACAAAGGCGATATTTCTATTGAATTCGAAGGCCTTGAAGATCCTGTGGTTGGTTTGACCCTTGGTCTGGAAAATCTTAAGCGCATGATCGGCTGAGGCATTGAGACAGGCAGCGAATGGGAATCTGCCTGATCATCGGTGAAGAAACAGACCTTGAGTCAATTGATGAGTTTTAGCGTTATTTTTAGATTCAGCAGCGAAAGCCTTTGCTGAATAAGTTTGTCTGACACAGGGCAGAGCAGGCGGTGAACACTTCGCCGCCTGTCTGGCCTTGACGCAAAGAGCATGGAGGCAGATATGTCAGAAATTATTCGTCTGCAAACAGCAGACTATGAAGAAGCAATGGATTTCATGAATTTAGTTTTCAGTTTAGGCGGTGCACCTACTAACTTCCCGCATCTGCTGCCCAAACTGTATAAGCCTGACGACCATTTGCTTCAATATAATTACGCGATCAAACACAATAATAAGATACGGGCAGTTGTCGGCAGCTTTCCGCTTCAGCTGTCAGCCGGTGGTGAAATACTAAAAGTTGCCGGAATTGGCGGTGTTTCGACGCATCCTGGTGAGCGAAGAACCGGATTGATGCGAAAACTCATGGAGGCAGCCGTCAGCGACATGGATCAAGACGGTTGTGATCTTTCTGTTCTTGGGGGGCAGCGCCAGCGCTATGGCTACTATGGTTATGAAAAGGGCGGCAGTATTTTGTCTTTTCATCTGACAAAAACAAATCTTAGACACACATTAAGGGGACAAGAGCCACCGGATGTTTCATTTCACTGCATTGCCGCGGCGCCGGACTCAAAACACACACCGGACAGTTTGTTTGATCAGAACCAGACACTTATGGATACCGTTGCCTGGATGCATGAAGCACATGCTGCTCAGCCAGTTTTTTTGAGGCGTGAAAAAGCAGATTTTCTGACGATATTGACATCCTGGAACTGCTCAGTGTGGGTGGCCTGTGAGAAGCAGCTGCCCGCTGGCTATATGGTGATCAATCCAAACGGTTCAGTGAGTGAATTTATTACAACAGACAATGGTTGTGCGCAGAACATCGCAGCGGCCTGGCTGCAGCAGCATAGCGATGAGGAGCTTGTTATTCAAGTTCAGCCTTCACAGACAAAAATCTGTGTGCAAATGGCTCAGATATGCGAATACTGGCACCTTGATCTGGCGTACATGTATCGGATTATGAACTGGCCTCGTGTATTGAAAGCTATGCTTCAAGTCAAGGCTGGTCAAATGAAGCTGCCTGATGGTTCATTAAGCTTCTGGCTGAAGGACCAGGAAAAAGGCTTCAGTCTGTCACTTAAAAATGGTCAGGTTACAGCCTCATGGCTTGACAATGACCATGATAATTTCACCTTAAAGCTCGATCGTCTGACAGCAGCCAGACTCGTGACGGGCCCCCTGCCGGCAGCGCAAGTCCTGACGGGTGAACAGCTGAGCGGCGCGAATGAGCAACTGCTGCTTTCCAGCTGGTTTCCCCTGCCTTTTGGCTGGCCTATGCCTGATGGTGTTTAACCCTACGGGCACAGCCGTCTGCCTGAGATCCATTCCAACAGCTGATTAAGCTGCAAAGCGAAGGATATCCCGGCAAGTGATTATCTTTCTTTTTCAGCGGTCCATATGACTTAAGGTTCAAACCATAATCATTGAGTATTGACCGAATGTTTATAGATTATTCATACGCCAAGTTGACGAATATTTTTATAATAGTTATAATTATTCTATTAGAATTTCAGACTGTTTACTGCATGGAATGCCGGATAACATATCCTGATCTGTTCAGTACAAGTCTAGAAAGAAGTTGTATGTCTGGTTATTATAAGCCAAATAAAGCAGATAAGCTAAACAAAGATCCATCCCTGTCCCTGTACAGCGCACATGATCCATCCCTGTACGGCGTATATATCATGTGTGTGGACAGTATACCAAATATCAACCCTGCAGAATACCAACCCTACAGAAATGGCCGTAGTTTTCTATGGCCATTTTCAATTTAAAAACATCTGATATTCGATCGCATGATGAATATTGTTCCTGAGCAGGCATCAGAATCGAGGATCAGAATCCTGCCGGGAGGTGCAAATTTCATCCTATCCGAAAAATGAAGCAGCAACAGCTGCTTGGCAGCCGGTAAGGCTGCAGCGCAAATAAGGAGGCCTATTTGTGAGTGAAGAAATGAAATGTCCGGTAACCGGAAAAACACAAACTCAATCTGTCAATCGAGGTACATCTAATCGAGATTGGTGGCCCAACCAGTTGAACCTGAAGATGCTTCATCAGAATCCGCCTTCAAGGAATCCAATGGGAGAAGGTTTCAACTATGCAGAAGCATTCAAGAAGCTTGACCTTGACGCGGTCAAGAAAGACTTATATGCGTTTATGACTGATTCGCAGGAATGGTGGCCGGCGGATTTTGGCCACTATGGCGGTTTAATCATTCGCATGGCCTGGCATAGCGCCGGCACCTATCGTATGGGAGATGGACGCGGCGGAGCTGGTTCAGGTTCACAACGCTTCGCGCCGCTGAACAGCTGGCCGGACAACGCTAATCTGGACAAAGCACGTCGCTTGCTCTGGCCGATCAAGCAGAAATACGGAAAAAATATATCCTGGGCAGATTTAATGATTCTGGCAGGCAATTGTGCTCTGGAATCTATGGGGTTTAAGACTTTTGGTTTTGCCGGCGGCCGTGAAGATATATGGGAGCCAGAGGAGGATATATACTGGGGATCAGAAGCGGAATGGCTTGGCGACAAACGATACTCAGGTGAAAGAGATCTGGAAAATCCCTTAGCTGCTGTTCAGATGGGTTTAATTTATGTCAATCCGGAAGGACCAAACGGTGAGCCGAATGTGCTGGCCTCTGCCAAGGATGTACGTGAGACATTTGCCCGTATGGCTATGAATGATTATGAAACAGTTGCCCTGGTTGCAGGGGGACACACCTTTGGCAAATGTCATGGTGCAGGCAATCCAAGCCATGTTGGCAGAGAACCAGAAGCAGCCGGTATTGAGGAACAGGGGCTGGGCTGGAAAAACAGCCTGGGCACTGGTAATGGCAGTTACACGATTACCCATGGTATTGATGGTGCCTGGACACCGACACCAACCAAGTGGGACAACAGCTATCTTGACATTCTGTTTAAATACGACTGGAACCTTGAAAAGAGCCGGGCTGGCAACTGGCAATGGGTGCCTGCGGATCCGGACGAGGAAGATCTAGTGACCGACGGACACGATCCGGATACAAAATATAAAACAATCATGACCACAGCCGATCTGGCTTTGAGAATGGATCCTGTTTATAGGCCAATAGCCAAATATTTCCATGAAAATCCAGATGCCTTCGCTGATGCCTTCGCCCGTGCCTGGTTCAAACTGACACATCGAGATATGGGCCCTGTTTCACGTTATCTGGGTCCCGAAGTACCGAAGGAAGAATTGATCTGGCAAGATCCCGTGCCAGCAGTTGATCATGAACTGATCAATGATCAAGATATCGCTGATTTAAAACGAAAAATCATCGATACCGGATTATCTGTTTCAGATCTTGTCTCTAC
>SLHU01000117.1 GCA_007135995.1 Clostridiales bacterium
AAAGCCGAAATGGCCTGCACCAGACCGCTGATTGAAAACGGCTGGTTTGACCCGAGAAGGCAGATCGGACTAAGCGGCAGAACCGTCAGCCCTGATCTTCTGATCACCATTGGCGTTTCCGGGTCTGTTCAGTTTATAGCCGGCATGCGCGGCGCCAAATCGATTATGACGGTTAATACAGACCCGGAAGCGCCCATCTGCGGACTGGCTCATCATGTTTTTGCGGGTGATCTGTACGAGATCATACCCTCGCTGATCAGCCAGATCAGGAAGACGTATCACATCACACAGGGAGGTCCTGAAACATGCCAGATACCGCGACATCCAGAGGCACTGCCTCTGCAGAAAACCTGATCATCAGCAGCCAACGTGTTAATGCCCGCGGATCTCAAAGTACGCAAAGGATATTACTGACAGCTTCGCAGCGGGAGACACTGGCAGCCCTGATACCTGAAGACAGGGTTTTTCAGGGTGAAGCAATCAGTGAGGACTACAGCCATGACGAGCTGGGCGGCATCTGCAGCTATCCTGATCTTCTGATAAAAGCAAAGTCAACACAGGAAATCTCTTCCCTGATGCGCTTCTGCGACCAGCAGCGGATTCCGGTTGTTATCCGCGGCTCGGGAACCGGGCTGGTGGGCAGCAGTGTGGCGATCTGCGGCGGGCTGATGATTGACATGTCGCTGATGAATCAAATCATAGAGCTCGACAAAGACAATATGACGGTCACCGCTGAGCCCGGTGTCTTGTTGATGGAACTTGCAGAATATGTTGAAGGCAGGGGATGCTTCTACCCGCCGGATCCTGGTGAAAAGTCAGCCACGATCGGCGGTAATATCAGCACCAACGCCGGCGGCATGCGGGCCGTTAAATACGGAGTCACCCGCGACTATGTGCGGGGGCTGACCGTTGTCCTGCCCGGCGGCGATGTCCTTGAGCTTGGCGGTAAAACAGCTAAAAACAGTTCAGGGTATGCGTTAAAAGATCTGATCATCGGATCAGAAGGAACGCTGGCCGTGATCACACAAGTCATCCTAAAAGTGCTGCCGCTGCCGGCGGTCCGTGTAAGCCTGCTTATACCGTTTCCGGAATTTGAGAAAGCACTGGCAGTTGTTCCGGCCATCCTCAGCTCGAAGGTGCTGCCGACGGCCGTTGAATTTATGGAGAGAGAAACCATTTTGTTCGCGGAGGATTTTCTGGGCAAGCGTTTTCCCGACAGTTCAGCGCCCGTTTACCTGCTGCTGACGTTTGATGGTTCCGATCAGTCAAGTGTTGAAAGAGATTATTGCCAGACAGCAGACCTGTGCCTGGAAAGGGGGGCACTGGATGCCTATATCATTGACACTGAAGAGCGGCATCAGTCTGTATGGAGCGCACGCGGCGCTTTTCTGGAAGCGATCAAGGCATCGACCACACAGATGGATGAATGTGACGTGGTCGTTCCCCGAAGCAAGATCGCTGAGTTTATCCGTTTTGGTCATGAAACCGCGGCCCGCATGGGGCTTCGCATTCCCGGCTTCGGGCATGCCGGTGACGGCAACCTGCATCTTTATATCTGTCGGGACCAGCTCGATGAGAAGCGCTGGCAGGAAAAGCTGGCGAAGACCTTTGACGCGCTATACGAAAAGGCTGCTCAGCTAGACGGGCAGGTGTCAGGCGAACACGGGATCGGCTATGCCAAAATACCCTATCTTGCCAGCCAGGCAGGGGACACACACATGCAGCTGATGAAGGGAATCAAAGCAGTCTTCGATCCGCACAATATCTTGAATCCAGGTAAAATATGCTGAATCCGGGTAAACATGCTGACTGCAGAAACGAGTGAACAGACAGTAACAGTCACTGTTTCTGTCTGCTGGTTAATCACACGGTCCGTGACACTTCCTGACCCTAATCTTCAGTCTCCGCTTCAGAATCATCCTGATCCATCTCCGCCTGGGCGGCCTCTTCTTCGCTGACGCGCAGGGCTTCGAAGTATGCTTCAATTGCTTCCGCGGCCTGTTCCAGCGCTTCATCAACTGTCAGGCTGCCGGATAATGCCTGCAGCCAGTATCTTCGCAGATACTGGTCATAAAGCGTCTCATAATCCGGTTCCAGGACATTACTGTCCAGTGCGAACGCTTCCAGTGACCGTGTAAACGCAGGTGCCTGGCTTCCCAGCCACTCTCTGTCTTCTTCAAAACCAGAGTAGTCTGTGACAACAGGCGGATGTCCGGTTCTAAATGACCAGATTCGCTGTGACTCAGTCATATTCCAGAAATTCACCCATTCAAAAAAATGTTCGATCCGGTTATTGATAAAAACGGTTGGCACAAATAAATAAGCTTCTGTGACTTGTTTCTGGGCACCGGAACCACCGGGCAGCGGCGCAATGTCGAAACGGACGCCGGCAGCCTGATGCAAAGAAACATCATACAGGTCGCCGATATACATCAGCAGCTGGCCTGTCCTGAACAACTCAGCATGGTCTTCCGTCGCATCTGGCATTAGACCGTTGTCAGCCAGGCTGACAATCGATTCTAGATACCGGGCAAAACCGTCGGTCAGAAAATCAACGTCCCTGCTGCCAGCGTTAACGGGCGGATGGCCCAGCTGATTGATGCCCAGCGGTCCGAAAATCTGCTCAAAGGACAGTGCCAGCCCGTACGGAATCGCGTTTAGTTCACCGGCCAGGCTGTCTGCGACGGAAAACAGCGCTTCCAGGGTGTCAGGGGGGGCTTCATAGCCATGTGTCTCAAATAAATCACTGCGATAAAACAGGCGCTGCGGAATATATGCCATGGGCACAGCAGCATCACTTTCCTGACCGTTAGCGGTGGTAAACGACAGTTCACGCATAACGTTTTCCGGATAATGATCTTTTCTTACATTAAACACCAGTTCCGGTTCTGCCTCCCCCTCAAACAACTTCTCCGCTCTGTACATGTCACTGATGTCTGTCAGCAGACCCCAGTCTTCATAGTATTTGATCTGCCGATAGTTCTGGATGATGAAATCAGGCCCGTTCCCGGCCGCTGGAGCGGCTGCCATTTTCTGGTGCAGCAAAGGCCACGACATGCTTGCAAGCTGAATAAACGTATGACTGCTTTCGGTATTAAACTCTCTGACAAGCTGTTCCAGAACGTTCTTTTCCACGCCTTCAAATCCTGACCAGACTGATAAAATCTCGCGATTTTCAAGATCACGGGGCTCTGGCAGAGGCAGGGTCTCAATTGTCGGCGCTGTTATTTCCGGCATGGTGTCTTGTGTTTCTTCAGTTTCCCTGTTCGGGGGGCTGTCTGGGTCATCTGTTTCAAAAAGAACGCAAGCTGAAGAAAAAACCAAAGCAGTAAGCGCGATCAAAAAAATAAAGCGTTTGAAAATCATTCGTGACATGTATGGCCTCCAGGATGACTGGTTATCCCAGCGTGGCAGCTGTTTCTTTCAGCTGCTTGATGATCGCGATTTTCTGCGGACATTTTGGCTCACATAAACCACATTCAATACAAGCGTCTGCTTTCTTGCCACTAAGCCAGTCCACCTCACCGATCTGGGTATACTGACTTTTCGCATGGTCTGTAAGCCCATACACGCGATGATAATTCATCAGTTGAAAATTCAGCGGTATATTCACGCCATGGGTGCAGGGCATGCAGTAATTGCAGCCGGTACAGTAAAGATCAGCCATTTTTTTGTTCTCAGCCATGGATTGTTCTATTTTCTTCAGCTCATCATCACTTAGCGCTTTTTTATTATCTGCGACCTGCGCGTTTTCTTCGACCATGGCCATACTGCTCATGCCTGACAGCGCACAAGAGACAAACGGGTTGGCCAGGACAAAACGCATCGCCAGTTCAGCACTGCTGGTCATACCCGGCAGCATTTTCTGGATGGTTTCAGAAGGTGCGCCCAGGCGGCCGCCGCCGACAGGACCCATGATCACCACACCCAGGCCTTGCTCATGTGCGTGTTGAATAGCCTTTTCATGAGAACGGTCCAGCAGATTATACTGGCATAAAACAGACTCAAAATGGCCTGTGTCGACAAGCTTGATCATATTTTCCGGCTCGTCATGAAAAGAGAAGGACAAATGGCGGATCAGGCCTTGTTCTTTCGCCTTCAGAACCGCTTCCAGCGGGCCGTCAGGTTTATTGATTTTTTCATTGTAGGTCTCCCAGCCGATCCCCCACAAATGATAAAAATCAATGGTGTCAATATCCAGCTGCCGCAGTGACTTCTCAAGACGCTTCATCGCGTTGGCACCCGAATCATCCTCTATCGGATTCTTCGTTGACACCATCACTTGATCTCGAATTCCCTTCAGGGCCTTGCCGACAATAATTTCACTTTGTCCATCGCAGTAATAAGGCGCTGTGTCAATATAATTAACTCCCAGCTCAACTGCTCTGCGGATCATACGAATGCTTTCATCTTCATCGTAAACGGTCTTGTCTTCAACGGTCTGACTTGGAAGGCGCATCGCCCCAAATCCAAGTGCGGATATGTTTTTGCCAGTCTGGCCGAATTTTCTGTATTGCATGATTTTCCTCCATCATTTGCTTTGCTGCTTACAGACAACTGACAGGCTGTTTTCCAGCCTGTCCGAGGTTCAGGTAAGCCGTTATTCGATTAGCTGCTCTCTAAGTATAACTGATTCAGCGTCTTTTTTGTATCATCCGCATGATAATACGCAGTGCCAAACGGAAAACATCCAAATGATCCGTTTGTATTGTAGGCTCCGTCAGAAACGAAAAATATGATGTCAGATGATGATCCCGGCAAAACCCATAGCTGCTTTTTTTCTTCAGTGACCGCTATTTTGAGAATGGCCGGCTGTACCCCATGGTAAATGATCCCGGCAAAACCCATAGCTGCCAGCCTTCTTCGTCACAAGCCTGTTACGCGTCGGGATAATGGCCTTCCTGACGCCAGATATCCAGCATCATCTGGTATCTTTCCAGAGCCATACCCGTATAAATGCAGTTTGATGTTGAAAATATATAGCCGCCGCCCGGCATGCCGGCATGAAGCGAATCGCGGACAGCCGCAGCGGCCTCTTCATCCGTACCGGTTTGCATCAGGCCGCAGTTGACGTTGCCAATCAGGCAAACCTGGCTGCCATAGAGGCGTTTGACTTCAGACAGGTCAACACCGGCTTGCGGATCAAGTGAATGAAGCGCATCGGGTTTGGCATCGACCAGCTGGTCGATGATGGGCATGATATCACCGTCAGTGTGCTTGATAGAATAAAAGCCGCGCTCCCGATAGCCCTGAATCAGGCGGGCCAGGTAAGGCGTGACATATTCTGCGAATAACGCCGGGCTTAAAAAAGGACCGGTATTGAGGCAATAATCAGAACACAGGGCAAAGCCATCCAGAAAACCCTGCTGGGCCAGCTTATCCGCTTTTTCCAGTGCCTGGTCCACGTTTCGTGCGGCCTCCTGCTTCAGATTTTTTTCGTCTTCAAACAGACGATAGGAGAAATCAACCATATGATTGCCGTCAGGAATACCAAACGTGGCATCTCCGTGCAGCATCAGAAAATACTTGTCACCGGTCTTATCACGGATCAAGCTGAGCAGGCGCATGGTTTCATCCAGTGTCCCCGGATTCGGATGGAGAAAAATCGCGCTGTGCTCAAAAAGCTCAGCTGTCTGGATATAGATGTCCGCCATATCCGCACGGTGCAGGGCGCGCTCCTGTTCCGACATCTGCTGCCATTGTTCATAATAGCGATGGCTGGGATGGACTTTGCCAAAAACCTCCATCGTCAGAAAAAATACCAGTTCGAAGTGCGGAACCCGTCCGCTCAGTGGTTTGCGTTCCAATGCCTTGATGAATCGTTCGCGTGGCTGCATTGTTTTTTCCTTTCCAGAAGAGAGTCTTTTTCTGCTTGATGACCGGTTTACTGCTCAGCAGCCCGATCAATATCTTAGTGTTTAGTTGTCACTATATCCTGGGATAAACGGTTCAGCCCAGGGGGTGTATCCATCTTGAATCAGATGGCCGGCATCAGGGTCTTTGACGAATGGCGGGATGACAAAAGGAATAAAATCATGGTCTTTGAGACCGCGGGTTTCACCATTTTCTTCAAGGTGAGCAATCAGGGCATCTTTTATTTTCTTTTTTGCTTCAATTCTCATTGGCGATGCCGCTGCATTTCTGGTTTCCCGGGGATCTCTTTTCTTGTCAAAAAGATACTCCTGATGATCAGGTGCGCTGTAGAAATATTTCCAGTCTTTGCTGGCTGCCATATACGTACTGAAGACAGCCGTTTTGCTTACGGGATCATCAATCAGCTCAGAAAACTGCTCATTCTGCTCAATAAAACCACTCATCTGGAAAGCAAGCTGGCCAAAAACATACGCTCTTTTCTCTTCACCGCTGACGAGCTGATGCAGATCAACCCCATCCAGCTGATGGCTTGTCAGTTCGGCACCAGCTACCGCGAGAATAGTCGGCGCGATGTCTACGAGGCTGGCCGCGGTCTCGCAGACAGTGCCTCCGGAAAATCTGCCGGGCATGCTGACCAGCAGAGGGATCCTGGCACAGGAATCGTGCATAGAGCGTTTGCCGAAA
>SLHU01000290.1 GCA_007135995.1 Clostridiales bacterium
TATTATATCAATCCTCTGGTATCGATCGCGCTGGGTGTTATCTACTATAAAGAGAGGTTCAAGACCCTGCAGATTCTGGCGATCGCACTAGCTGCCGCAGGGGTTGTCGTGTTAACGGTGTCCGTTGGTTCCCTGCCCTGGCTGTCGCTGATACTCGCTTTTTCTTTTGGCTTATACGGGCTATTGAAAAAGAAAACCCTGGCCGACTCGGCTGCGGGTCTGGCCATTGAGACCGGTCTGATGGCACCTCTTGCCCTTTTATATCTCATTATAGCGCCGGCATCCGGCCTGATTCCGGTGTCTGAAAACGCATCTGCGACAGGTACGCTGCAAGCCGGTTCTTTCGGGCTGCTGATGCTTTTGCCGCTGGCCGGCATCGTGACAGCCATTCCCCTGATGCTTTTTTCTTACGGCGCTCAAAGACTGAATCTTTCCCTGCTTGGTTTCATTCAATATATAGCCCCCACTTTGATGCTGATTCTAGGTGTTTTTGCATACGGTGAAATGTTCACCGCCGCACATGCGATCAGTTTTGCCCTTATCTGGTCCGGACTGATTCTGTACACCAGTTCCTGGTTCAGACTTAAGCCTGGCTCTCAAAAAACTCAAAGGACAAAAAAGGCAAAAAGCATATAGATTGTATATAGATAGCATATAGGAAGCAAGATCAAACGCGCAGATAGCAAGATTAAACGCGGTGGTGAAAACATCCTTTTTTGTAGAAATCACATATAAATCGCATGACGATTCATCATTTTTGTGCTAATATAGTTCGATAGAGGGGTTCAATTGAAAACTTTTCAGCCCAAGCGTTGACATATAGCATCTTTGCAATATAATATTGCGTTGGAGGCAACTATGTTAAATTTTAATGGAAATATGCGTAAAATTCGCAGCCTGGTGTTGCTTTTGCTTACAGCATCAGTTCTTTCTTTGTCCCTGATCGGGCTGACAGCTGGTCAGGAAAATATTCCGCAAAACGATATTGATATGGGTCATCAAGATACGGAGACACAAGATTCAGAAGATCTTGAGATCGTTGACAACACTGTTTCAGGACCACTTGAAATGCTGGAATATTATATGTCTGAAAGTGACATCTTGTCGCGTTCAGCGGACTATCACCATGATTTCACGGACACAGATGACGACGATGAGTTTGCTGTGCTTTCAGTATCTTCGCAAGCGACTGATGCCGCGGCAGAAAAAGAACGGATAACCGCTAAGATTCAGTTTGAACTGCACATTCAGGCTCAGATAGAATCCTTTTCTGAGGCGGATGTTTCGGATATTGTTTTTCAGGCTGTCGATTATCCTGTTTATGTCGCAGTGAGTCGGTTAAACATGCGTGCCAGTCCTTCAACAGACGCAGAAGTCCTGACACAGCTTAAAATGGCCGACAAAGTCGAATGTCAGGGTGAAAATGAGGCGTGGCTTGAAGTCTGTCATGATGGTCTTACAGGCTATGTGGCAGCAGAATATCTGTCTCGCCAGATGGTTTTTCGTCCGGTTGATCAAACCCTGTATGTTGATTCAAACGCTTTGAACCTGCGGGAAAAACCAACAACATCCGCGACCGCTGTTACACAGCTGAAAAAGCATGATAAGCTGACCCGTACAGGCATCGGTGACGGCTGGTCAGCTGTGACGACATCTGGCGGTGTAAAAGGGTATGTTTCAACGCAGCATCTGACAGATCAAGCGCCGCCTGCGCCAACACCTGCACCAGCACCTGCTCATTCATCCAGGACATCCGGAACAAGCAGCAATGAAGATGAAAAAGCATTGTTTACGCGTATTGTCGCAATGGAAAGTGCCTCTCAATATGGTTATGAAGGCTACCTTGCTGTCGCGACCGTGATCATGAACCGGGTCGCAAGTTCACGTTTTCCAAATTCAATAACCGGTGTTGTCAGTCAGCCGGGCCAGTTTAGCGTTTACACTTCAAGCAGAAGGCCACATTATAACGATAACGTGCACAAGGCTGTCCGCGACGCGCTTGACGGCAAGCGCAATCTGCCTTCATATGTACTGTTTTTTGCCATGCCGCATGCTTATGAGCGAAACGCGGCACGAGGAGGCGTATTTGGCAAACTTGAGGTTTATGAAAGGTCGCATGGTCATGTCTGGTGTTATTATACCGCTGACCGGAGATAACTGATCAAAGAAGGCTTTATGAACTTAAAGCCGGCAAGCACAAACATAACAAGCTGAACCTTAAATAACGATCTGTCAATATTTCTCTGACGAATACCCCCTTATAAATGTTTAAAATCTGAGACAAGAATGTGCCGTATTGTCGAATAAGCATATCGTATATGCATCGATCGTACGGCCTTCTTGTCTTTTAAGCTGTATCATATCGTTAAGCTGTATCATATCGTTATGCTGTATCATATCGTTATATGGTATAGTCCAAAGATCAGGAGGCATAAAGATTGTTTCCTGGCTGGAGAGGGTGACAACCGTATATTCAGCAGTAATGATCCGCGGGCGATCCGCAAAATGATTGAAAAAATGGTTGACACGTCTAAACTGACAGGCGGATACATGATGTGCATCGGCAACCACATTCCCTGGAATGGACCGGCGCCGGCAATCAAAACATACCTTGATTATTCTGCTGAACTGACTTGCCGTCGCTGAGTGGTATCTGCCGGACCCGGTCAAACTTTGGGAGGATAGATTATGAATCAGAAGCTTTGGTATCGCGAACCCGCTCGGGAGTGGATGGAAGGTCTGCCGATTGGTAATGGCCGCCTGGCAGCGATGATTCCGGGATATATCCCGATCGAGCGAATTACACTTAATCATGAATGGCTCTGGCGAGGCGTAAACCGTGACCGCGACAATGAGCCGGCGGCACACAAGCTTGATCAAGTCAGGCAGCTGCTCATGTCCGGCCAGTATGAGCGGGGAACACGCCTGGGTAATGACGCGTTTGGCGGCCTTGGCGGTATCAGCGGCCAGCCGGGACGGGTTGATCCCTATCAGCCCGCCGGTGATTTCTGTTTCGAACTCGACCAGCAGATCACACGCGATTATCAGCGAAAGCTCGATCTGAGCGAAGGCCTGGTAATCGTCAGCGGCTGTTCAGAGGAAATCATTATTAGCCGGCAGGCACTGGTTCACTTGACAGAAAATAAGATACTGGTTCGAATCAGCTGCGAGAATGATAAAATAAGCGGCCACTTCTGGCTTGAACGGCAGCATGATCCGGATTGCAGCATAATGCTGTCCGCTGACTGCAAAAAAATTGTTTTGGCGGCTCAGTTCACTGGTGGTATCGCATATCAGGTTGAAGCACGCCTGGAATCATGTGATGGCCAGTGTCAGGTTGAAGGGCAAAGCAGGCTGCGGATTGAAAATGCCACAGAGATTGTGTTTTCGATTGATATTGGCACAAATGTCCATGGCCAGAGCCCGGCCGATGAATGCCAAAAGCACATGCTGAGTATAAAAGATTGGTCTGTTCTTTTGCATAGCCATATTGAAGCACAAAAACAGCTGTTTTCCGGAATACAACTATTAATCCCTGACTCGGACAGCGAGCTGCCGACCGACCAGCGGATTGCTGCCTTTCGTTCCGGTGCTGAGGATCCGGGGATGCCGCTGCTGTATTTTAATTATGGCCGTTATCTGCTGCTGGCCGCATCGATCTGCGGTGAGCTTCCGGCCAATTTGCAGGGTAAATGGAATGAAGAGCTTGATCCGCCCTGGCAAAGCGACTACCATCTTGATATTAACTTGCAGATGAGTTACTGGCTGGCGGAACCGTCTGGCCTGCAGCGCTGTACTGAAGCGCTGCTGCAATACGTTGAACGTATGGTTCCGCACGCCAAAAAAGCCGCTGCTGACCTCTACGGCTGCCGCGGGGTGTGGTTCCCTATCCAGACTGATGCCTGGGGACGTGCAACGCCTGAGTCATATGGCTGGGCGGTCTGGACAGGAGCGGCGGCATGGCTGGCCCAGCATTTCTGGTGGCATTACACGTATAGCCTTGATCACGATTTTCTAGCCAGACGGGCTTATCCGTATTTCAAGGAAGTGGCCGCTTTTTACGAGACATACCTGATTGAAGATGACAACCAAACGCTGCAGTTCGTGCCGTCGCAGTCACCGGAAAACCGTTTTGAAGGAACCGGCGCGTTTCCGGTTTCGCTTGGCGTCTCTTCTGCGATGGATATTCAGCTGGCGACGGAGCTGCTGCAGCATGCAATTACTGCGGCAAAAATCCTTGACGTTGATCAGCCTCTGTGCCGAACCTGGCAGGATATGCTCGATCGGCTGCCGCCGCTGCAGGTTGGCAGCACCGGACAGTTATTGGAATGGGACCGTGAATTTACCGAAGTTGAACCGGGACATCGCCATATTTCCCACCTTTACGGACTGTATCCAGGTGACCTTTTCACACCCGAAGAGACGCCAGCGTTTTTTGAAGCCGCCAGGGTATCACTTGAGCAGCGTCTGAGTTCAGGCGGCGGACATACCGGCTGGAGCCGGGCCTGGACAGCTTGCTGCTACGCTCGCCTGGGTAAAGGGGATCTGGCCTGGCAGCATCTGATAGCACTCATCGGTGATTTTGCCACAGTCAGCTTACTCGATCTTCATCCGCCGCGCATTTTTCAAATTGACGGTAATCTTGGCGGCTCAGCAGCGGTCATTGAGATGCTGCTGCATAGTAATCATCAGGGACTTGATTTTCTGCCGGCGCTGCCTGGCGCCTGGCCGGAGGGGGAAATCTCGGGTCTTCGTGCCCAGGGAGGCTTCTCTGTCGCCATCAGCTGGTCTGCTCATCAGCTTACAAAAGTTTCCGTTTACTCGGCCGCTGGAGGCATATGCCGTTTTAAAGCAAGATACGCAGACTATATAGTACGTGATGGTCGGGACAGGACTGTCGAACTGAGCAAGGAAAACGGATGGTTTTCCTGTCCGGTGACCGCCGATGGTACCGTGACAGTTTTTCCGGTGACACATGCATAAACTTAACTTAAGCATACGAAATACACTCCGATAAGAGTGTGAGGAGATAAATCATGCTGAATGAAACGCAAAAGGTAAATGAATCAATATGGTATAACAGCGCGGCGGATCAATGGACAAAGGCGCTGCCCATGGGAAACGGACATTTAGGTGCAATGGCCTATGGAGGAGCTGAGGGTCGTTTTGATTTATCGGAAAACACATGCTGGTCAGGTGCTCCTCCAGAAAATTGCCTGGATGAAAACGCGAAAGAGTATATGGCTCGGGCAAGAGCATTGTTAACACAAAATAAGATTGATGAAGCCGAGACACTGATAAGAAAATGTAGTGGGATTAAAGGGAACTACGGCACCCAGGTACCAATGGGCAGGCTATTTGCAGGCATCAGTGAAGTGCCTGTGAAGACAGACAGACAATTGAACTTGAACACAGGTGTCTGTATGGACAGGCTTTACTATGAAGCGTATGAAGTTACAAGAGAGAGCTTCATTTCTAATCCACATAAAATAATGGCTGTCAGGCTTTCAGCAGATGGTGAAACACTTCCCCGCTCAAGAGTATGGGCAGAAGGCTGGAGCCAACCCGCGCACACCAAATGGCAGGGAGATGACCTTGTTGTCAAAGGCAGAGCCTTAGAAAATATCCACAGTGACGGTCTTCACGGCGTTCAGTATTACATTAGACTTAGAATCAATACGGACGGACGGGTTTCCTGGTCTCGACAGGGTATGATGATTGACGACGCAACCAGTCTTACCCTTTATATGACTGCGGTGACGGATATGTATTGCGAGAATTTAGAAGCGCATTGCATACAGATTCTAGATAATGCAGAAAACAGCACATGGGATGAACTATATGCCATACATACTGACGAGCATTCGAAGTGGATGGACAAGTGTACACTCACCTTGCCAGGAAATGACAAAAGCCATCTACCCACAGATCAGAGGATAAAGGAATATGGGAACGATAGAAGTGATCAGGCATTGGTTTCACTGTTTTTTCAGTATGGCAGATACCTTCTGATGAATACCTCGCGGCCGGATTCACTGCTTCCCGCAGCGCTGCAAGGTATATGGAATGATGACAGGGCCTGCAGGATGGAATGGACAGATGATCTGCATCTTGATATCAATACCCAGATGAACTATTATCCTGCAGAGGTGACGGGCTTATCAGATTGCACACTTCCGCTCTTTGCCTGGCTGAAAAATAAATTGTGCCCGAATGGCAAACGCATCGCCAGTGATCTTTATGACAGTGAAGGCTGGGTAGCCCATACCGTATCAAATGCCTACGGCTGGGCTGCACCCGGCTGGGATTACAGCTGGGGGTTTCATGTATCAGGAGGTGCCTGGGCAGCCGCCCATATATGGCAGCATTTTCTATACACCAGAGATATACATTTTTTAAGGGAATATTTTGATGTTCTTTATGGGGCTGGCAAATTCCTCAGATCAATCCTCACGGAGGATCCGGAAACAGGCGAGTGGGTGGCAAACCCCTCCTATTCACCGGAAAATGCTTATAAAATCAA
>SLHU01000375.1 GCA_007135995.1 Clostridiales bacterium
GCTTGATCAGCAGGGGATTGAAATCACGCTATACGATCCGGACAAACATACTGGCCTGAACGAGCTTTTCGATAATCTGGAAAACGAACCCTGGCGGGAAATCGTGATGGCGAATGAGTCTTCCGGCAGTGAGCGTGTGCCGCTGATCATTGTTGCCAGTGAGAATAAGGTGTACGGATTTACAGGGCCGATTCGAGTCGAACCAAGCGGCAGAGGCTATTTCGCAGGAATAGGTGTCCATACGGATCTGCGCGGCAAAGGAGCAGGAAAAGCACTGTTTTCAGTTCTTTGCATGGAGCTGAAACATATTGGCGCATCTTTCATGACGCTTTTCACGGGTGAAACAAATCCGGCCCGCAATATTTATGAGGCTGCCGGATTTAAAATTGTCAGAACATGGGCTGACATGAAAAAGGAGATAAAAGTATGACCAGAACAATCATGGCAATCGGCGGGCACATAGGGGATATGGAACTTACCTGCGGCGGTGTGCTGGCAACCCATGCGCTCAGAGGTGATAAAATCATCACCGTAGCGCTGACTGGCGGCGAAAAAGGCAATCCGCCGCACTTGAGCGTTGCTGATTATCGCAGGCAGAAAGAAACAGAAGCACATGCGTTTGCCGGCATGCTTCAGGGAGAAGCGATTGTTTTCCCCTATGCTGACGGAGAACTCCCTGTCAATGAGCAGGTCTGTTTTGAACTGTGCGATGTGATTCGTAAGTACAAACCAAATGTGCTGATCACCCACTGGAAAAACAGCATTCATAAGGACCATGAAGCGACGTACAAAATCGTTCAGGACGCACAGTTTTATGCTGCGCTCCCAGGTTTTGTGCGCAGCTTGCCGCCTCACTTCGCGGCAGGCCCCTACTTCGCGGAAAACTGGGAAGATCCGGATGATTTTGTGCCGGCGGTCTATATGGAAGTCAGTCAGGATGGGTTTGATTTATGGCGTGAAGCAATTGCGAAACACTGGTTTACCGTCCACAGTGCATCTTTCGCGTATCGTGAATACTATACACATTTGATGTCAGTGCGGGGTATTGAAGCCCATAAAAAGTATGCACAGACTTTTAATTTGTCGCCCATGAACAAAAGGCAAGTTAAAACATCTTTTTGAGGGCGGGTCTATGCATTTTACTTACACTGAAAAACTACTGAGCCGGGCACTGATGGCCGGCGCATTTCCATCGGCTGCGGCGGCTGCTGGCAACCGGAACCAGGTTCTCTTCCAGTCGATTAAAGGTGACGCGGCTATCTGGCCGGTCAGGCGCTCATCATCGGCTGATACCCTTTACGATATGGCGTCGCTGACAAAAATGATGGCGACAACGCTTGTTGCCATGAAGTTTATTGGCTGCGGAAAACTGCAGCTTGAAGGGTCAATCAGTGATTACTGCGACGCACCCCGGGATAAAGCGAAGATTACGATTCGGGATCTGCTGTGCCACACGGGCGGATTTCCGGCTCATTTTCTGCTTCGTGATTGCCAGGCTCCGCCCGAGGCCGCGGCAGATCTCATTCTCCGCAGGCCTCTGGACTGTAACCCGGGCACACGGGTGATTTACAGCTGCATGGGATTTATCCTGCTGGGACGCATTCTGGAAACCATTTCGGGTCGGCCGCTCGATCAGCTGGCTCGGACAATGATTTTTGAACCGCTTAATATGCTGCGGACGGGTTATCTGACTGCTGAGCTTCCGATGCAGCGCCCCGTATCGCAGCTAACGGCCGCAACCGAATATGATCCTGTCAGCCAACAGTATCTTTGCGGGGTTGTGCATGATGAAAACGCACGATTCTTACGCGGCGTGTCAGGGAATGCAGGTGTTTTCGCTCCGCTGGCCGACTGCATAAAGCTCGCGTCCTGTTTTTTGAATCAGGGTCGGGGTCTGCTTAACCCGGAACTGTTCAGTATGATGACATCGAACTGGACAGAAGGGCTTAATGAAAACCGCGGGCTGGGCGTTGCCGTCTGGAAAGAAGGAAAAAGCTGGTCTGGCGGACCTGCCCTTCAGGAAGGATCGTTTGGACACACAGGCTTTACCGGAACATCCCTTTATATCAGTCCGTATCATGATCTTTATTTTATCCTGCTGACAAACCGCGTGCATTTTGGCCGTGCACTGAACATTATGCCTGATTACCGGACCTTGTTCCATCAGGCAGTCATTGATGACTGGCAAAGGGAAAAACCGCATCAGGTTTGATCAGCCGGTCAGTGCATGTTTGTGTTTTTCCCGCGAATCCTGCGGTGATAACCGCAGGAAGTTAAATTATGATATGATCATAACAGACAGTCGAGAAGACCCTGGCTTTCAAGATACGCCAGGCTAATATAATAGTGACATGACGGCTATTGCTAAGCTGTCAAATATTGACAGTATTTACTGGGCTACAAAGATATTATACGAGGAGAAAATGATATGTTCAGACCAGGATCGGAGAAACTGGAGGTTTTTTGCGGTATTGACCAGCTTGATACCGTTGACCGTTATCTGCGCCATCAGCGTATTGGCCTGCTGACAACTCCTACGGGCATGGATAAAAAATACAAGGCAACGATTGACCGGCTGAATGAACACTATCATCTGCGCGCGCTATTTGCTCCGGAGCATGGTATTCGTGGTGACCAGCAGGCTGGCGAGATGATTGAGCATCAAAGAGATAAAAGAACCGGCCTGCCGGTCTACAGTCTTTATGGCAGTCACAAAGCGCCCACTTCTCAGCAGCTGGCTGATCTTGATGTTTTTGTTATTGACCTTCAGGACGTAGGCGCTCGTTTTTACACATATGTGTATTCGATGTATTATGCGATGGAGAGCTGCGCCCGTGCCGGCATACCTGTTATTGTGCTTGACCGTCCAAATCCGATCGGCGGACTGACCACGGAAGGTCCGTTGCTCCAGGCATCCTTTCGCTCTTTTGTGGGTCTCTTTCCTATCCCGGTGCGCTATGGACTGACCATCGGAGAGTTTGCCCGCTACATGAACCAGACACAGCAATTGAATTGTGCGCTGCATGTCGCGCATCTGGCAGGATGGAAAAGAAGTGCCTGCTATGATGATACTGATTTACCCTGGATTGCGCCGTCACCTAATATCCCGGTGATCGACAGCGCTTTGGCTTATATTGGTACTTGTCTCTTTGAAGGAACAAATGTTTCTGAAGGGCGCGGGACAACAAAACCTTTTGAAATAGCCGGTGCGCCCTGGCTGAATCACGATAAAGTTCTCGCCGCGATCAATCAGGACATGCTGGCCGGATGTCGTCTCAGGCCCTGCTGGTATCAGCCTGTTTATTCAAAGTATAAAAATGAAATCTGTGCCGGTTTTCAAATCCATATTACAGACAGGTCAGCCTTCAGGCCCTTCTCTGCTGGTGTCGCTTTACTGGACGCGATCAGGCAGACACACAATAATTTTTCTTTCAGGGAACCAGAAAAATCAGGCGAGCCCTGGTTTATTGATCTGCTGTCTGGAGATAATCAGATTCGCCAGCCGGACTTCAGCCTCACGGCCTATCTTGAGAAAGCCCGTGAACAGGCCGGTCTGTTTAAGCGTGAGTCATCACGATACTGGCTGTACAGCGAATGAACCGGCGAAAGCTTGCATGATCAATCCTGATGGCTGAACTCAGTGAATTCAGCTGTTCAGGTAGCGAACGCAAATGGACCTGTCCTCAAAGGGCTTGAGCAGTGTTTGTGCAGCTTCAGACGATAATTCAACTGCCTCAGGCATATCTGATTTCTGACCCAGACTTTCAAGTTTGCCATCAGCCAGCCTGTGGTAGGGTGACAGCTCGACGCACTCTATGCCTTGCAGTTCATGCAGATATTGCGCCATTCGCGTCATATCTTCGATCTGATCATTATAACCGGGGATAACAGGGATTCTGATGATAATCGAAGCGCCAGTGTTTGAAAGTCGCTCCAGATTTCGTAAAATAACCGCCTGGTCAACGCCGGTGGCCTGTTTGTGTTTATCAGAATCAAGTCCTTTCAGATCATATAAAAACAAATGCGTATAGGGCAGCACTTTTTCAAAGCTTTCCCAAGGCACATGACCTGCTGTATCAACTGCCGTATGCAAACCCTCATCGCGGCAGCGCTTCAAAAGCTCGGCCGCGAAATCAGCCTGCATCAGCGGTTCACCGCCGCTGATTGTAATGCCGCCGCCGGATTGCTGATAAAACGGTTTGTCCCTGAGCAATACCTGGACGACTTCATCAGCCGTTTTTAAGCTGCCGCAGATCAGCAGGGCTTCAGCCGGACAGACTTTCGCGCAGTCGCCGCACACAAGACACCGGTCGCGCCTGAGGATTGCCCTGTGATCAGTGCCCATTTCAAGCGCCTTCTGGGAACAGGCGCTGATGCAGGCCCGGCAGCCTGTGCAAAGATGACGGAAAAACTGAAGCTGCTGGAAGCTGCTCTTCGATTCCGGATTATGGCACCAGAAACAATCCAGCGAGCATCCTTTAAAAAAAACGGTTGTCCGGATGCCCGGGCCATCCTGGAGTGAAAACCGCTGAATATCAAAAATCATACCTTCCATATATGCCTGTCCTTATCATGAGGAGTGACTTTGACATCCTCTGTTAACTCTGATTCTGTCAGCATAGCTGCCGCAAATAAAGTCAGCGCCAGCGTATTTTGCTGAACGCCCGTCTTGCCTGCCTGACTGACTCATGATAATCAATCAGCGGCCTTCTGTCTAGAGCAGATGTTCTGAACGCAAAATGACTTCTTCTTGCATGGCAGGACTGAGATGAATAAAGTAATCACTGTATCCGCCGACTCTGACAACCAGATCGCGATATGCTTCAGGATGCTTCTTCGCTTTGATCAGTGTTTTATGATCAACCACATTTATCTGGAGTTCAAATCCGCCGCGCATCATAAAGGTTTTGATCAGCGCGATCATTTTTTCAACAGACTGCTGTTTTAAATTGCTGCTGCCGAATTTCATGTTGACGGCGATGCCGCCAATAAACGGCTCATGCGACCATTTTGTCGTAGACAGTAAAGATGCGGTGGGTCCGTTTTTCTCACGGCCCTGCGCCGGTCCGGAACCGTCGGCCAGCGGGAATCCGGCAGACCTTCCGTCTGGTGACGCACCTGTTTGCTGTCCGAACTGTTCATGCATGATCCAGCAGAAGAGACTTGGAACAAAATAATCGTCCCGCCAGGTACGATAAAGGCTGACTTCTTCGGCAATCCATGATGCTGCAGATCTGGCCGCAGCATCGGCCAGATCATGGTCATTACCGTATTTTGCTGCTTTATTCAGCAGCAGCTGGCGCATAGACTCACCATTTTCAAAATTAGATGCCAGCAATCCGATCAGATGACTTAGACTCAGACGATTCTGATTAAATACCAGTTCACGAATCGCGGTTAACGCGTCTGCCAGATTTGACAGGCCGACAAACGACGGCATAATCCAGTTATACCGCGCACCGCCTTGGTCAATGTCTTTGCCTTGATCCAGGCAGTCTTTGACAAAACATGAAACCAGCGGGTCACCCCCCTGCAGCTCACGCTCTCGCTGCCAGCGATTTTGCTCGATGGCTGCTTGTCTGACGGCATCGGCCAGATGCTGACGGTAGTACACTTCCAGCTCTTGATAACAGCTGACAGACTCCGCGTGATCCTTGAGTGTATCGAGCAGCAGCTGCACCAGATTAATATAGGGACTGGCAACCCAGACAGCTGAACTGGCAACAGGTGTTATTTCCACACACGTGCTGTGTATATAGTGCCAGGAGTCGGCTTCGGGCACACCGTATCGCTCGAGACCTCGCCTGATGGTTGTGTCGTTGAACAAAGCGGGATGTGAAGTGCCGGCCGCAAGGAGAGAACAGCTGAGTTTTAACAAATTATCCGGTGTGTCCGGCGTGACACACAGCCCGATGCCCGGATAACTGAGGCGCGTATGTCCGATGCTTTGCAGAAACAGTTCAGTCAGTTCGTTACACTGGTCGGTTCCATTTGCATCAGATCCTCCGACCATCAGACCCACTGCCAGCCCTTTTGGTATATAAGTGCTGAACATCAGGCAAAGACAATCAATGAGTTCCTGAGCCGTTTTTCTCTCCAGATGACCGCTGCGAAGATCTTGCTTGTAATAACTAAGCAGATAGCGGTCAGGCCGGCCCAGCTGATAAAGTCCTTCAAGGCAAAACGTGACAAAATGAATACTCTGAACCGCTTCATGAAAAGTAGACGCCGGAAAGCGCGGCACTTTTCCACAGATTGCCGCAATTTCATATAGTTCAGCTTTTCTTGCCGGATCCTGACATTGACCGGCGAGCAGGCCGGCTAGTTCGGAACAATGACCAGCATAGTCAAGCACCCCCTGAAGCGCGGCTTGACAAGCCTGGTAAAAAATATCTTTTTCAAGTGACTGCGGTTTGGCAAGATCCAGCTTATTTCTGCGGTTATCAAGATCACTTATAAACCCCTGCAGCCCCTGGTTGAGTATTTTTTCATAATCAATGGCCATATGTGAAGCC
>SLHU01000143.1 GCA_007135995.1 Clostridiales bacterium
CCGAGATCATATCCGGATCTTTTTTTAGGATTGAATCGGCCGCGCGGCCAACAATGATACAAGATCCTTCCTCTGCCGCTTTTTTAACAACAGAAGCCTGCATATGAAAAACTTTATAATTGACATCATAAAAATAAAGAATTTCATGTTGTGAGAAAGGCGAAAACGGATTGTAGGTGTCTTCTGGGAAATAATTAACAGGCTGCTCATCTGCTCCGTTAATCAGATTTTCTGATTCACCGAATTCTTTTGCTGTTCGCTCAATGAGTTGTTTGTCATAACAAGGGATATCCAGTATGTCTGCCAGTTTCTGACTGATTTCATGTCCGCCGCTTCCGAACTCACGGCTAATACAGATAATCGATCGCTTCTTCATAGTGAGCCTCCTCGTCCTGCCAGAAAGGTTTCGGGTTCCACTTTTTAGTATCTGTGCAGATGCTGATCGTCTGATCTTATCTCGTATACCTATCATAACATGCCATTTTGAGAGGAACAATTGAAATCTGTACAGTATCGATTGAACATAAGGTTAAGCTGGGGAAACACCGCGCCTCCCGCCACCTGAAAGAAGCATGTCTCCGCAGCTGTGAAATATATAAAATCAGTCAAAAATAAGCTGGCTGACCATCAGTCACTTTTCGCACATAACTGCACAGCCATTTCAGCGATTGAGTCCGGCTGCAGGCGGCTGATCTGAAGCAGCTGGTCGCGGCTTCCCTGACACAGCGGATGTTCCTTGACGCCCAGGCAGTCAAAGACAATTGATGGCAGCGATTTGACCAGGTGAGGCAGCGCACTTTGGCCGAAACCACCTTCACATAGTGTTTCTTCAACAAACAATACACGGCGGGTTCTGGCGACACTTTTTTTCAGAGTCTGGACATCAAGCGGTTTCGCGCAGCTAAACAAAATAACTTCCGCTGAAAGACCTTTTGCTGCCAGTTTATCTGCGGCCTTAAGCACTGGCCCGGCCATGGTTCCCAAAGCGGCCAGGGTTATATCGCTGCCTTCACGCAGGATCTGAGCCTGCTGGATGCCTGGCATGCGATTGTCAGACGTATCAGATGTTGATGATGCAGCGACAGGGTCAGGCAAAGGTTCCGGCCACTCTCTGCCTCGCGGGTAACGGATCGCAACCGGGCCTGTTTCTTTTTCCAGCGCATAATCCATCACTGCTCTCAGCTGATGATAATCCGCCGGACAGTAAATCTCCAGTCCAGGCAGCGGCAGCAGCAGACTCAAATCATAAATACCCTGGTGCGTCTCACCATCTTCACCCACTATACCGGCCCGGTCTACCGCGATCACCACCGGCAGGCACTGCAGGCAGACATCGTGCAGCAGCTGATCATAGGCTCTTTGGAGAAAGGTAGAATACAAAGCGATCACCGGCTTCATGCCTCCAGCAGCCAGCCCGGCAGCCATTGTCATCGCGTGCTGCTCAGCAATGCCGACATCAAAAAAACGTGCCGGATACGAGGCCGCAAAAACAGAAAGGCCTGTGCCGCCCGTCATCGCGGCGGAAATGGCACATATCTTTGTCTGCCTGCCTGCCTTTTCAGCTAAGTACTGCCCGAATACTTCTGAAAATGTCGTTTTGTCTGCTGTGACAGATTGACCATTCACCAGTCCGTTTTCAATGATGAACGGCGCGACACCATGGTAAAGATCAGGTGATTCTTCTGCATAGCGGTAACCGCGGCCCTTTTGTGTCAGCACATGGAGCAGCACAGGTCCGTTCATGCTGCGGATTGCCTGCAAATGCTCTATCAGAGCTTCCAGATCATGACCATCGATCGGCCCATAATAATGAAAGCCAAGCTGTTCAAACAGGATACCGCTATGCTGCAGCGCTAATCTTGTCGTTCTTTTAAACAGCATCATCAGACGAAAAAAAGGACGTCCGATCAGTGGAATCCGGTTCATCACCGACTCTATGCTTAATTTAGCCCGAATGTACCGTTTCGAGACGCGCAGATTCTCCAGATGTCTTGACAAGCCACCCACATTCGGACTGATGGACATCTGATTGTCATTCAGGATCACTATCAGATTCTCACCCGACTGTCCGGCATCATTGAGCGCTTCGAACGCCATGCCGCCTGTCAGGGCACCATCGCCGATGACCGCGATAGCCTGGCCTTTTTTGCCGCTGTGCGCCTGAGCACGGCTTAAACCCAGCGCAGCAGAAATGGAGGTGCTGCTGTGCCCGGTATTGAAAAAATCATAACAACTTTCTGACATCTTGGGGAAGCCGGACAGGCCGCCCATTTTGCGCAGCGTGCAGAATGATTCAAGCCGCCCGGTGAGAATTTTCCAGGCATACGCCTGATGCCCGACATCGAATACAATCTGATCGCGCGCAAAATCAAAAACCTTAAGCAGCGACAAGGTCAGCTCAATGACACCCAGGTTAGAGGCAAGATGACCGCCGTTTTCAGCAACAGTCCGGATAATCAGCTCACGTATTTCCTCGGCGAGTGATAGGAGTTCTTCTTTGCCAAGTTTTTTTATATCTTCCGGTGTTTTTATTTTTCCAAGCATTGATTCCATGAAAGCTCCAGTCAGCTGTGATTTATTTTTCCCGGTTCAGCAGATAATCTGTCATGCCGTGTAAAAACACACGACCAAGTCCAGCCTGCTCCTGAATCCGGCGCAGATGATCATAAGCCTGCTCAATCGCCCGGCTGAGTTGTTCACGCGCCCCTTCGAGGCCATAAAGGCTGACATACGTTGATTTATTGTCTCTGGCATCTTTTCCGGTTGTCTTTCCCATCTGCTCGCGGTCAGATACCACGTCAAGGATATCATCTTGAATCTGAAAAGCCAGTCCGATTGCCTCGGCATACATCTCAAAAGCGATCTGGCGATCTGCCTTTAACCCCGCAAGCTTGACCATGGCTATGATCGGTGCCTTCAATAGCGCGCCGGTTTTCATCATATGGAGCTTTTGCATTTCGCTGGCGCTGATTTGATTTTTTTCAGCAGCCAGATCGAGTGTCTGACCGCCGATCATGCCCCTGCTGCCGGCTGCCGAGGCAATCTGCAGAGCGGCTTCACGGCTGGCAGGCTGCTGAACATCAATCGTTTCTAATAAAAGTTCATAAGCCCGGTTCAAAAGCGCGTCTCCGGCAAGCACCGCCAGCGCTTCCCCGTAGACAATATGACAAGTTTTTCGGCCGCGCCGCCAACTGTCATCATCCATACAGGGCAAATCATCATGAATCAGAGAATATGTATGAATCATCTCAATCGCGCAGGCATACGGCATTGCTTTATCTGTTTCTATACCAAGCATATCCGCAACCGCAAGGGCCAGTACCGGTCTGATTCGTTTTCCGCCTGCCATCAGGCTGTAGCGCGCGGCTTCGACAACAGCGCCGCCCTCATGTTCAGGCATGAGGGGAAAAAAATCAGGCAATGCTTTTTCAATTAAGCCAAGCCAGGCTTGATACTGGCTTTGAAAATCACACATTCCGGGCCTCCAGCTTTTATCAGTCAAGATCAAAGGGTGCTTCTTCCATTTTCTCCTGTTCATTTTCTATGAGCTTCGTTATTTTACCTTCAATTTCATTCAGACGACCCGCACATATTCTGGCCAGGTGCATCCCCTGTTGGAATAAAGTCACCGACTCGTCAAGCGACAGCTCGCTGGATTCAAGCCTGGATACTATCTTTTCCAGCAGCGCCACAGCTTCCTCATAGGGCATCGATTCAAAGCGTTTCATCCAGTCAGGTGACTGTGCTTCTGATTCAGATGCTCTTTTTGCGTCTGGCTGCTTTTCCGTTTTGGTACCACGTACCGGCATATCAGGCTTTTTTCCCATTGATGCGGCTGCCGGATCTTGATCTGTTTCAAAATCCGTCTTGTCGTCGCGTATCGCCTCTTGAACTGTTTGCTTTTCAGTATTATTTTTTTCATCATTCTGGTTATCTTCAGTGTTCCCATCCAGCTGCAAGCTGTCATCTGTTTCAGAATCAGCCTTGGATTCTTCAGCCTGGGCGTTATCCGCTTTGACATCATCAGCTTTTTCGAAAACCAGTGATTCCAGATCCGGCTGCTGCATGTCTTCATTGTCTCGTTTATGATTCATATGTTTTTACCTCACTGTTTCTTACTTGCTGCACGCGGCAACCTAGAACACCATCACTCAGCCACACATCCACCTGGTCACCGACAGTGACTTTTTGTGCAGAAAAAACGGTTTTATCACCCGGCACGGTTTTAACCAGGCCGTATCCGCGGGCCAGCACCTTTAAAGGACTGAGCGCGTCCAGTTTGCCTGACAGCACGGAAATCCGGTGTTCGTGGGCTGTCAGCCGCCGGCGCATGGCCTGGCCCAAATCCTGGACATCATGGTCAAGATCCAGTCTGGCTTTTTCAACCCGTTCAAGCGGCCGGCGGAAAACGCTGTTTTGTGACAGATACTGCATATGATGCCGCTGCGAAACGAGTCGTTTTTTAAGTGCCTGTGTTAATCGCTGCTCTGTCTGCCGAAGATGAAGCATGACGTCCTGCTTGACAGGCATCACCAGTTCCGCTGCTGCAGAAGGCGTCGGGGCTCTCATATCGGCGACAAAATCACAGATTGTAAAATCAGTTTCATGACCTACAGCTGAAATGACCGGAATGGCTGACTCAAACACGGCTCTGGCAACACATTCCTCATTAAAAGCCCACAGATCCTCCATTGAACCGCCGCCGCGACCAACAATCAATACATCAACGTCATCCATCGTGTTGAAATATTTAATCGCCGCCGCGATCGCAGGGGCTGCTTCGTCACCTTGCACCGGAACCGGCAGTAATCTCAATCTGAAATTCGGAAACCGGCGGCTGAGGACCTGGATGATATCGCGGATGACAGCACCTGATCAAGATGTAGCAACACCAATCACACGCGGTAATACCGGCAGCGGCTTTTTTTGCTGTTGTTCAAACAATCCTTCTTGTGCCAGTTTTTGCTTAAGCTGCTCAAATGCGAGGTGCAGATCACCCAGCCCGTCTGAGACCATGTCGTCAACATACAGCTGGAAACGACCGTCACGGTCATATAGTCCGGCTCTGGCTGTCACGATCACCATCTGACCGTTTTCCGGCTTGAAACGAAGCCGCTTCGTCTGCCCTTTAAACATGACACAACTGACGGCTGCTTTTTCATCTTTTAGCGTGAAATAGTAATGCCCCGAAGGATAAGCTCTGAAGCCGGAAATTTCACTTTTAACCATGACAGGATTCAGGTGCTTATCCTGTGCCAGCAAGGCGCTGACATAACGGTTCAGCTGTGAGACGGTGATCGGTTTGCTCATGTCTTTTCCACACTCCCGCTGCTGAGTTTTCCCAGAACCGCGTTAATGTAAGAACGCGATTCTTCACTGCTGAATTTTTTCGCCAGCAAAACCGCTTCAGAGATAGCAACATTATCGGGCACATCCTCAACAAAGCGCATTTCATAAAGACCGAGGCGCAAAATCGTAAGATCTACTTTCGGAAGCCGCTGTTTGGTCCAGCGCTTCAGCAGAGGTTCAAAAGCGGTATCCAAATCATCAAGATGCGCCCTGACACCCCGGACCAGCATACATAAATAGTCTGTGTCATTGGGTTTTACTTCTTGTTCGACAATAAAACTGGTGATCTGGTTTTCCATATCACCTTTTTGAATTTCCAGCTGATATAACAGCATAAAAGCTTTTTCGCGCGATTGTTTACGACTCATTCTTTTTCCTTTCAGTCAACCGCCTGATCAGCGGAATTTCCCTGGCGGCAGCAACTTATCCATCCAGTTGCGTACAGTTTCACGGTCACTGAAAAAGCGGACACCCAGAAAATATCCGCCCAGTGTCATCAAAAGAATAAAGAGTGTTTTGAAAAAACCGAAAATAACCAGCAGCATCGCCAGCACAAGGCCGATCACCGCGCCAACAAGCCCGGGATTGCGGTTTTTGAAAAGCTCTGACAGCTGCTGAAATAATGACCTCATCTTTAGCGCTCAATTCTTGCTGATACAGCTTCTACCCGGCTGACACGCACCTGAACCTGGCCAACCTGGATACCCGTATATCGTTCTATATCTTTCTTGATCCTGTCCTGAACTTTTGACATCATCGCCGGTACTTCTACATCAGAATACAAAACAGTCGTCAGCATAATCCTCAGTTTATCACCTTTAAAAGGCGCAACTCTTGCTTTTGCCGATTTAATGCCGCACTGTGCTGAACGGGCGGCGTTCAGCGCGATACTTTCGATTGCGTCAACACCAATATCAATACTGCCTATGTCTGTGCTGCGGATTCTTGTTTTATTGAGCCGACCGCTCATAATGCCGTAAACCATGGCAGCCAGACAAATGACCAGCACCACGAGCCAGAAAATAATCATTGAGAGCCTGGCTGAAGCCTGTTCTGTAAGCCGCGTAATCATCAGGATCATCCCGCTCAAAACGTCAGGACTGATCATCATCAGCAGAAAAACCAGCGAAAACACAGCAAGTATAAAAAAAAAAAGAATAAA
>SLHU01000215.1 GCA_007135995.1 Clostridiales bacterium
GCAACCCGCTGCTGCTCACCGCCAGACAAATGCCTGGGTCTTGCATTTGCCTTGTCGCGCAGACCAACGATACTGAGGACAATGGGCACCCGCCGCTTGATAGTCCGCCGGGGCGCACCAATAATTTCCATAGCAAACGCAACGTTCTCATAGACCGTTTTTGTTTCAATCAGGCGAAAATCCTGAAAAATCATTCCAATATTACGGCGCAGATAGGGGATCAAACTGCGCCGTATATGCGAAATATCAAATTGATCAATAGAGACCGTGCCGGACGTAGGCTTCTCTTCACACGTCAGCAGCTTGATCAGGGTTGATTTCCCTGCACCGCTGCGGCCGATAATGAAAACAAATTCACCATCATTAATAGAGAAACTGACATCTTTTAAGGCATGTGTCCCTGAATGATAGGTCATCGATACATGATTGAATGCAATCAAACAAAGACCTCCTAAATAAAGGTACTAGCAGCAAGAGGCAGGCTGCTGCAGGCGGTAATAATTAATTATGCCACCATTTGCCGCCTGCTGTTTTCAGGCTGCCCTTTTCCTGCTTTTCAAGATATTTTCTAACCATCGACGCCAGTTTGAACATCACCGCGTCATCAAAACTGCGTAAATCCAGACCCGTTATTTTCTGGACCTTGTCCAGTCGGTAGACCAGCGTATTACGATGAACAAAGAGTTGCCTTGAGGTTTCACTGCCGTTCAGATTATTGTCAAAGAATTTATGGATCGTCAATAAGGTTTCACTATCAAGCGCTTCATAGGCACCTTTGGGAAAAACTTCATCAAGGAACATGTGGCATAATGTAGGCGGCAGCTGATAAATGAGACGGCCAAGACCCAGCTGGTCATAGCGCATCACATACGTCTCGCTTTCGAATATACTTCCGACCGTCAGCGCAAGAGACGCTTCTCTGTAGGATTTCGCCGCATCTTTCAGTGTATCCGCTGACATGCCGATGCCAATATGAATTTTAGCCATTGACTCGGCATTGAGATTATCGAGTATCTGCCCGGCCATTTCATCAATGCGTTCAGGCTCTTCTTTCGGATACTCCATAAGAATAACGATTGTTTCCTCATCCATCGCGAGAATGTATATGTTTTTCTCTTCAGGAAACATATTGTTGAGAATCTCCATGCAGTCAACTTCTTCAGCCTGCTCAAACCGGATCAGAAAAGCGATTCGCGGCAGTGAATAAGGTATCTTATATTCTCGTGCCTTTAAAGGAATATCTCCAGGCAACTCATTTTCGAGCAAAACATTTTTCAAAAATGCCTCGCGCTCAGCATCAGTATTACGCTCTTTCAACGCAGCGACAATCCAGTTGCTCAACAGCTCAATATAAACTCTTGATGCGTTGTCCGTACCGTCAATGAAGCAGATATAGCTCGCTTTCTCACTGACCGGCAGTTTAATATACGTTCTGCCATATGTAATCGCAACACTTTCGTCGGAAAGAAGTACCGCTCTCGCTGATGAATCTTCTGTCCCTTCCAGTTTCTCGTCGGTGCAGGCAACAATGATACCATCGGCATCAAGTATACCAGCGACTTTGTCCAAGAATTTCGCAGCTTCCCGAATACATTTTTTCAGTTCTTCCATAATCTCGAACACCTTCCTAACGCTGAGGCTTTACAGCAACTCTATTTCTCTTATCTTATATTTTTGCGGCTGATGTTTCAAGCAAAGCGTTATCAATTCTATATTAAAACACAGATAATACACATGATCCATACCATTCTATCTTATTCCAACAAAAAAGGGAAGCTTCACCACGGAAGCTTCCCTTTCAGGCAAATCATCAGATGATCAGCTCAAAATAACTTTTTCAGTTTCTTTGTCAAACAGATGAACGCGTCTGCCGTCAACAGCCAGCTGAGAAACCTCTCCGACTTTTGAATGGCTGATTGTAGGATCAACACGTGCGATCATGGTGATTGAGCCGGATACGGTAACATAAAGGTATGTTTCAGCACCCAGCATTTCAACAACTTCGACATTTGCCGGGAAAGAAGTGGCCGGATTGTCCGCAACAAAGCGAACTTCATCCTGCAGCGCTTCCGGGCGGATCCCGCAGATTACATCCTGTCCGTCATATTCTTTTACTTCAGGTATGGAATACTTGGAAGGCAATGTCAAGCTGATATCAGCAAAACTAAGTTTGACAACATCATTCTCGACATTCAGCTTCACGTTGAGGAAGTTCATAGGAGGTGTGCCGATAAAGCCGGCAACAAATGTATTGTTAGGATGCAGATACAGGCTTGAAGGATCATCAATCTGCTGAATGAATCCGTCTTTCATAACAACAATGCGTGTACCCATTGTCATGGCCTCTGTCTGGTCATGTGTAACATAGATAATCGTTGTCTGAAGACGCTGATGCAGTTTAGTGATCTCAACACGCATCTGAACACGAAGCTTAGCGTCAAGGTTCGACAGCGGCTCATCCATCAGGAAAACGGCTGGATCACGAACAATAGCACGGCCAAGTGCAACACGCTGGCGCTGACCACCGGAAAGGGCTTTCGGCTTTCTGTCCAGCAGATGCTCAATTTCAAGAATCCTGGCGGCTTCTTTAACGCGGCGTTTGATTTCATCTTTGGGTATTTTACGAAGTTTGAGACCAAAGGCCATATTATCGTAAACAGTCATATGCGGATAGAGCGCATAGTTCTGGAAAACCATCGCAATATCACGGTCTTTTGGCTGTACGTCATTAACCAGACGTTCGCCGATGTATATTTCACCTTCGGTAATCTCTTCAAGACCCGCAATCATACGAAGCGTCGTTGATTTTCCGCAACCAGAAGGACCAACCAGAATAATGAATTCTTTGTCAGCAACATCAATGTTGAAGTCACTAACTGCGACAACACCACCTTCATATCGTTTGTAAACATTTTTCAGTGTAACACTAGCCATACATTAACCTCCAAAATTGCTTTAACACATTAGCCTAAGCATCAGGCTTGCATAATGACTATAACACTTGCGGCTCTAATCGAATAGATGCAATATTTAACAAATGTTATTGCACCAATTTGGCAATACAGTGGGAGGGGGCTTGGAGAAAGGCACAAAGAACCTACCTGTTTTTATCTATTATGCTTAAAACACGAACGAAGTGCGGCAAAAACAGCTGATCACGCCTCCTGATGATCTGGAAATCCGCCATCAACTGTCCCTGCTTCCATCGAACTGTCAGCAAAATCATCAAAGCAAAGTGCACGACTGTCTTCCATTATAACGCCTGATTCTGTGCCCTGAATTTCCATAGTCGTTTTTTATGCATATTAATGCATTATTATATCCATTACACTCAGCTTATTGCGCGATATAACGGTACATTACGCCTTGATATTTGATTAATTATTCATTATAATGAATAATTATTATTTTCTTTGCATCTTTCTTGTCGCATCGCTTTTATCCTTTATAATAGAAGTATATATGTAAGGATGATGCGGCATCAACATTCTGATCGCATCATTGACGGCTGTGCACACAAAAAAAGCGTCACAGCATATACGATACGCGCAGTGCAAAGCATAAGCGTTAACCGGATTGGGCAGCACTGGCTGATGTCCAATAACAGCACAGGAGGCATAAAATGGGCAGTCCAAGGCGTATTGGCATCATAGGTGCAACAGGGTATGTAGGCATGGAACTGGTCCGCCTGATCGCATTGCATCCGGAATTCAAACTGACACGACTTGTTTCAAGATCTTATCAGGGTCAGCTTTTTTCTGATATTTACCCAGGTTTCATGAAAACTGCAGATATTCGCCTGACCGCTTCAGATCCGGATGACCTGGCACAGGCCTGTGATTTTGTTATCACCGCACTTCCGCATGGTGTATCTTCAGAACAAGTACCGCTGCTGCTCGACAAAGGCCTGCGGGTCATTGATCACAGCGGTGATTTTCGTTACCGTGACCTCAAGGATTATCAGGCCGCGTATAAACTGGCTCATACCAGTTCGCACTTGCTCAGTGAGGCGGTTTACGGACTGCCTGAGATTTACAGGCAGCAGATTTCAAAAGCAAGGCTCGTCGCAAACCCGGGCTGCTATCCGACTTGTTCACTGCTGGCGCTGATGCCGGTGCTCAAGCATAACCTGGTTGAAAAAGATAACATGATTATTGATGCTGTTTCCGGTGTCAGCGGAGCCGGACGAAAAGCAGAGCTGGCCTTCTCGTTTTGTGAGACAGAATCCAGTTTCAAAGCGTATGGCGCTGTGGGACATCGCCATACCAGCGAAATAGAGCAGGAAGCTTCTCTGATGACCGGCTTTCCGGGCAGTGTCAAACTGACCTTCACGCCGCATCTGGCACCCATGAAACGCGGCATGCTGGCAACCGTCTATGCACGGCTTAAACCTGATAAAGATGCGAAAAGCATACAGCAGGCGTTCAGCAGCTTCTATGACAATGAGTTTTTCATTCGACAGCTGCCGGACGGCCGTTTGCCTGAAACCAGACATGTGACGTATACGAATTTCTGTGATCTTGCCTGGACGCTTGATGCAGCCACTGGCATGCTGAAAATCTTTTCAGCCATTGATAATCTTGGCAAAGGCGCCGCTGCCCAGGCTGTTCAATCGTTAAACTGCATGGCTGAACTGCCTGAGACCATGGGCCTGATCAGCAGCGGTGGTTCTGTTTGAGGAAAAGCGGCTGATGAACAGCAGCCAAAAGCATGCCATGCGGATCATTCGCATCAGGCGGCGCCATTGCACTGGTTGCCTGACTGGCATATGATTGATAATATCTGGCAGCAGTCAGATCAGTGTGTCGTGATTTCTGCCCCGCGGGAGGACAAGATGGAAAAATTGAGAACTGAAGATATGCAGGCGATTATATACAAAGCTGAGATCCTGATAGAAGCGTTGCCCTATATACAAAGTCTTGCCGGTAAAACCGTTGTGATTAAATATGGCGGCAACGCAATGATCGATGATGAGCTGAAGAACCATGTGATGGAAGATGTCACTTTGCTGAAATATATCGGCATCAATCCTGTTTTAGTTCACGGCGGCGGACCTGATGTGACCGAGATGCTGAAAAGGCTTTCTATTCCATCGGAATTCAAGAACGGACTTCGGGTAACCGATGTCGAGACAATGTCTGTCGCGCAGATGGTTCTGGTCGGGAAAACAAATAAGGAGATTGTATCGCGTTTGAACCAGAACGGTGCAAATGCCATTGGAATCTGCGGCATTGACGGACGTCTGATAGAATGCGAGAGGATCACGCATGATCGTCAGGGGAATGAGCTGGATATTGGTTTTGTCGGACAGATTGTCAAAATCAATACAAAGGTGCTTCAGATGCTGACAAACGATGAATTTATTCCTGTCGTTGCCCCAATTGGTGTTGGCAGCGGTGGTGAAAGCTATAATATCAACGCTGACACGGTGGCAAGTGAGATAGCCGCAGCGCTGCATGCTGAAAAGCTGATGACACTGACTGATGTTGAAGGCGTGAAGATAACAAATGCTGAGGGAGACGAACAGGTCATCTCTACACTAAACGAGGCTGAAATCAACCAGTTGATACAGCAGGGCACAATCAGGGGCGGCATGATACCCAAAGTTCAGGGCTGCCTCGATACAGTCAGGCGCGGTGTTGGACGGGCGCATATAATCGACGGGCGAATTCCGCATTGTCTGCTGCTTGAGATTTTCACCAACAAAGGAATCGGCACAATGATCACACAGGAGCGAAAACCTTATTACAGGGGCGAAAAAATTTAGGGAGGCGCGCTATGAATGAGTTAAAAAAAGACCAGATCAGCATCCAGGAGATTATCGATCGCGACCAGCAGGTTTTTATGAATACCTTCGGCAGACGCACCCCGCTTTGTATAACCAGAGGTGAAGCTTGCTGGTTGTTCGATCAGGAAGGCCGGCGTTATCTTGACCTGATCGGCGGTATTGCGGTAAATGTGCTCGGGCATGCTCATCCCAGGCTGACAAAGGCAATCTGCCATCAGGCAGGTGAAGTCATTCACTGCTCAAATTATTACTATAATATGCCTCAGCTTGTTTTATCTGAGAAGCTGACCAGCCTGTTTGGAGGCGGGCGTGTATTTATTGCCAACAGCGGCGCGGAAGCAAACGAGGCGGCGATCAAGCTGGCGCGCGGCTACTTCTACAAAAAGGGCAAGGCGCGTGCCAAAATTGTCTGCACCAGCAAATCTTTTCACGGCCGCACGCTGGCGACTGCAACTGCCACCGGACAGCCTAAGTTCAGCGCGCCTTTCGCACCGCTCCCGAGCGGTTTCTTACATATTCCATTCAATGATATAGATGCACTTGAAAAGGCGGTAGACGATAAAACCTGCGCGGTGCTGCTTGAACTGATCCAGGGAGAAAGCGGTGTCAGGCCAGCTGATCCTGCGTATGCGAAACGCGCTGAAGAATTGTGCCGGGAGACAGGCGCCCGCTTGATTATCGACGAGATTCAGACCGGCATGGGCCGTACCGGAC
>SLHU01000196.1 GCA_007135995.1 Clostridiales bacterium
AAAAACACAACCAGATAATCACCCATGATGACAGTAAAGAAAAAATCTTCACTATTATATGTGGATCTCCAGTTTTCCGTGCTTTTTACCGTGTCATAAAAAGGTGCGGCGAAAGGGAGATTCTTATCCTGATTCCCGACAAAATAGTCAAAATCATGATTTCCCAGAACATAGAAAAGCGGTACGTCAAATTCAGTCAGCTTTTCTTTTTGCATGATGCACATTTCATTCAGGACAGTAAGCTCTGTCCCTTCGATGGCATCTCCAAGATACCAAATTCCGTTGATCCGTGTATTCAAATCATGCAAATCACTGATTGCAGCAGACAAGCAGAACTCTGACTTTTCAAGTTCACTTTGTTGGAGATCAGAAATGATCCATATCCTGTCCTTCACTCTTTTAAGTGCACTATTATACATTTCACCTATCATGAAAACTCCGCCTTTCGGGTAGCATTTCTAACATTCTGAAGCTCGTTGACAAATTTACTTAAAATATACACCTTCCATAAGCGTAAAGAAAACCCCTGGAACGCTTAGTCCCAAGGGTTTTTTCTCATCTGGCGGAGGGCAAGAGATTTGAACTCTCGTTACGCTATTAACGCAAACACGATTTCCAATCGTGCGCCTTAAGCCGCTCGGCCAACCCTCCGTGTTGTATTCAATTGCCAACACATTATTACTGCTTATTGATAACGAGTTTTTACTGCTTATCAGCAAAGGAAATATTATCATTCACCGCCTGAAAAGTCAAATATAACTGTTGATTCCGGCCATTGGTGAACCACGCTTAGAGGTCTTTCTTATTGTGTCTGCCGTGGGAAAAAGTCTTCTCGAACACATCCTTGATTGTCAGACACGTTTTCACTTTTGAAGAGCAGCAATCATAAGACTTTCTTTGATTGCGTCTGTCACTTGATTTTTCTCTCACTGACTAAAAAACAGGCAACCCAAGGGTTGTTAAGGATCATGAGGCTTGATATTTATGAGCGCTATGCTAATAATGTTACTAAGGTAATCATAACATCTTATTATTATTGCTTTACATAACAAAAGAACATGAGAGGGGCATTGCCATGGAATTTAACTTATCTGCAGGACTTTTCTCTGAAGGACAGAAATTCGAGTCCTTTCATGAACAGACGCTTTATGACACAATTATTATTGGTGCCGGCCCAGCTGGACTGACCGCAGCGGTTTACTGCATGCGTAAAGGGCTGAAAACAGGCCTGATCACGAAACAAGTCGGGGGTCAGGTTGCTGACACAGCCGGAATCGAAAACTATTTGGGGTACCGCTATATCAATGGTACTGAGCTGGTCGATAAATTCCGCGAGCAGGTCATGCAATTTAGTATCGCGTTTGAATCGGAGAGTCCGGTTCAATCACTGCAGGATGGACAAATAAAAGAGATTGTACTTGAAGACGGCCGATGTCTCAAAACACGTACAATCATTATTGCTTCCGGTAAACAATCGAAGCAGCTGAACATACCAGGTGAAGTCAGATTGATTGGCCACGGTGTTGCTTATTGTGCCATTTGCGACGCGCCTTTTTTCGTCAATAAGAAAGTGTTTGTGGTTGGAGGTGGAAACTCAGGCGTTGAAGCTGCTATTGACCTGGCAAAGGTGGCAGAACACGTTACACTGATCCAGCGCCGTGACCATTTAACAGCTGACAAAATTCTGATTGACAAACTTGCTGATTTTGAAAATGTTTCTTATCTGTTCGAGCATATTGTCACAGAAATCAAAGGCGGCAATGATGTTGAAAGTGTGATGATACAAAACAAAAAATCGCTGCTGATCAGTGAGTATCAAACGGACGGCGTTTTTGTTCAAATCGGGCTCATCCCCAACAGCTCTTTTGCTGAGAAACTGCTTGATATGAACAAATACAATGAAATTCTGGTTGATGGATACTGCCAGACGAATCGCGATGGTATTTTTGCTGCCGGTGATGTAACATCTGTACCGTACAAGCAGATTATTATTGCCTGCGGGGAAGGCGCGAAAGCGGCTTTGGCAGCAACATCTTATCTGCTGAACCAACCTAAGGAGTAAGTCACAAATATTTTCATAATTATTCAAAATTGCATCTGCTTTTAATGTTATAATAATATTAATGTAAAATCTTCATTAGCTGTGGCAGTAACAGCGATACGTAAAAAAGAAAAACAAACGCACTAGGAGGTGCACTTATGGCTATATTTGATGAAAAAACCAGACAACAGTTAAAAACAGTGCTTGATCAGATGAAAAACGAAGTCACGATTGTTTTTTTCTCACAGGAGATTGAATGTCAGACCTGTCGTGACGGCAAACGTTTCGTTAATGAAATCGCTTCGATCAGCGACAAAATACTGGTTGAACATTACAGTCTGGTGACTGATAAAGATAAATCTGATCTTTACGGTATAGATAAAGTACCGGCAATTGTCTTGCTTGATAAAGACAAGAATAATACGCGCATGCGTTTCTATGGCATACCTGGCGGTTACGAAATCAATTCATTTCTGGGTTCAATTCTTGCTGCGTCCGGGAAAGAGGAGGCCATCCCAAAACCGATTAAGGCCAGAATCGATAAAATAGGCAAGCCGGTACACATTCAGGTTTTTGTTTCTCTTGGATGCCCGCATTGCCCGAACGCTGTTATGGCCGGTCATCTGCTCGCGCTTGAAAATGAGAACGTTACAGCTGATATGGTGGAAACCAGTACGTTCAATCATCTTGCGATCAGGTATAATGTCAGCGGTGTACCTAAAGTAGTGATTAACGATAAATATGAGTTCATTGGCGCACAGCCTATTACAGCCTACCTGGATGCTATCGAAAAACTATAATATACGGTTTATCAAGCATCTTAGCTATCGCTTATCAATTGATCATTGCCGCTCAATGACAATCATATGCTTTTCTACCATTTAAAGTGTTGCGCGTGCTGTCATTTACTGATTCGCAGATACTCAAGCACGGCTGATTCAAAAGGAATCGCGTTGATGACGCCATGTGTTCTTACAGAAAGAGCGGCAGCCGACATGGCGAAGCGAACCGCTTCTTCAGGCGGCCGGTTCATGGCGATGCGTGTGGCAAACGCAGCGTTGAAGGTGTCTCCAGCGCCGGTTGTATCTTTTACCAGTGTCTGTCTGAAAGGCGGGAAATATTTGTTTTCATCTTCGAAAAGATAAGCTCCGTCAGCACCCAGTGTGACGATGATGCCGGGGGGCTTTGATTGCTCATTTAAAAGCTGCGTGACGGGTCTTCGGATTTCGCCGGCGATTTTTTTCAAGATCTGAACTTGGTTTTGGCTGATTTGCTCCAGGTCTTTACTGTCAGTCAAATCTGGCTGCCAGGCCTGAAACGATGGACCTGCCAGTAAGAGAGCTTCCTGGTGATTGGGTGTCAGCCAGTCAATGCTGCCAAGAAGGTCAGGGCCTAGTGCCTGAGCCGGCGCGGGATTCAAAACAACTTTCGCCCGATGTTTTTTTGCCAGTACGATCGCCGCCTTCAAACAGGCAAGATCGAGTTCAAGCTGCACCAGGACCACATCGCAGCCAGAGAAGGCAGACTCAGCAGCATAGATATCTTCTGCTTTGAGGCTGTTCCCGGCTCCTGGATAGACCGTCACCTGATTCTCACCCGCTGCGTCAGTTTGAATGACCGCAACAGCAGTTTCTTTATCATGGATACGGCGTATCCACGTTGTATCAATTTGTTCTGATTCAAGTATCTGCAGGCATTGCCTGCCTGTATCGTCATCACCCACGGCAGAAATAAACCGGGTGTCGGCACCCAGGCGAGCACATCCGATCGCCTGATTATAACCTTTTCCACCCGGTTCCATTTGTAATCGATGGCAAAGCACTGTCTCCCCTGCTGAAGGGAAATGATCCACACCCATAAATATCGAATGGCCGCTGAGACCAATCACGGTAATACAGGGTCTGCGCTTTTGCATGAATCAACACTCCATCGAAATGCTATGTCTGCTTATTTATGCCAGCTCAGCGATTTCTGCCAGACGGTCGATAATTGGCAGATGCTGTGTGCATTTTTGCTCACAGACACCGCAGTTGATACAGTCGCCGGCCTTCGCGGCAGGTATATTCCAGTGATAATTCAACCGGTTTTCAATCGAGTTTCCCAGGATTTTTTCGTTATAAGCGTCCAGATACTTGGGAATATCAATATCAACCGGACAACCTCTGCAATAGCCGCAGCCTGTGCATAAATCATCAATCGCCATGCCTTTATCAGCATACGCGTCACAGATTTCAGCCATGGGTTTCGGGGCCAGATTTTCAACCGCTTTACAGGCATCGTCAACATGTGCTTTCGTTGTAAAGCCGGGCAGCGCAATTGTAATTTCACGGTGTGAAGCGACAAAACGAAGTGCAGCCTGTGCGACATTCAAGTCAGTGCCATCTGTCAGATAAGCGAATTTATCTGGATTTTCCGGAATCAGGCCGCCGCCAAGCGGATTCATTACCACAACACCCATGCCTTTTCTGGCGGCTGCTTCAATGCCGCTCTGGCGGAAACGGTAATTCAACGGATTATATCCGATCAGCATCCCCTTAAACAGATCTTTTTCGATCACCTGCTCCAGTTCATCGCCTTGCATATGAGCTGAAAAAACAATATTTTTAATCAGACCCTCTTTTTTCGCGTCGACAAAGAACTCATACAAGGCATCACTTTGCTTTTGGTATGATTCAAGGCTCAGCAGGCACCATAAATGATAAAAATCAAGGTAATCCACTTTTAAACGCGTCAGTGTTGTCTCCAGACGTTTGCGGAAAGTTTCGGCATTGACAACGTCACCGGTGGTATTCAAGTTTGCTTTTGAAGATACGAAAAATTTGCTGCGATCAACTTGCGACAAGGCCATGCCGGTCACAATTTCACTTTTATCGTCGCAGTAGAAAGGCGCCGTGTCAAAATAGTTTATCCCTTTATCAAGTGCATATAGCGGTACCTCGGCACACTTTTCAAGCCGACCGGCTTTTATGTCTTCTTCATCATACCGCATACATCCCATACCAATTGCTGATACACGCATGCTGGTGTCTCCGTAGTTTTTGTAATACATTCAGTCTCTCCTCTTTCTTAGACAGTCAGTCAACACTTTCTGTACATTAAAAATATAATCGTTGATGATTCAACTTCTCTATTCTAACATATACGCTTTTATGTACAAAGTCTCTTCGAAGTGTATGCGCTTATGGTAATACTTACGTGATGCAGCGCATACAGCCTGCAGAAACCTTTTAATGTAATAATGCAACGCGGCCCATTCATCTCAAAACTTCAGACAGCAAGCTGTACAGGCTGTTGCCGGGCAAAAGGTCAGCATGATTGATACGCCGTTTTTTTCATGAGAGCAGCAGTCTGACAGACGTCAGGAACGCTGTTGATTAATAGCCATATTGCTGATTGTGCCAACAGGGCAAATCGTACACCAGGTGCGGGGCTTATAGATCCAGCCCAGAAGCAGGCCTATTACTGTAGTGGTCATCATCATGGAATAGATGCGGTAAGGCATGTGAATCACGAAATCCGGCAGATCGGGTGATGCCAGAATCTGAGGGGCTGCGAAGGGCAATCGGAACGCCATCAGAAAACGCAGATCGTTGATCGCTTCTACCTGCCCGATTCCCACCATAATGGTTGATATAATCAGAACGGCGAAATTGACCAGAAAGTAAATGAGGAAAACCAGCCGTGCTTTGTCGCCGGTCATAAATTTTGGTGCCGGACGATTCGTGAGTGACCGCCCTTTGAACAGAAGGTTAAACAGGTGCGCTCTGGGACAATAACGCTGGCACCATGTTTTTTTGCGGTCACGATAGACAAGCACAAAAGGTGTTATCATGCAGGCAAAGCCAAGATAGGCGAATAAAAGGTTAAATAAGCCGAGTACGAAGAAAAGTATTGTGAAAATGTAATATGGAAACGCTATGTTTTTATTCATGTTGTACCTCCAGGACAGCTACCATTCTAACTGAAGAAACAAGATCGCTCTGTGATATAATCACATTATGAGAAAAAGAAATGACAGACTGCCTGATAAGCGTCCTGAAGAGGACTCCGCGGAGAAACCGGAAAGCTATATTTTCTGGGTGATTGCTTTGCCGGTTGAGGCACGTCCCTTGATTCAATATCTGAATCTCAAGCGCCAGATGGATACACATTGCTGGCCTGTCTATCTTCATGGACGTCATGTGCTGATCATCAGTGGTATCGGCAAAGTAAGGGCAGCAATGGCTGTTACCTGGCTGGCTGCGAAGTTTAATGACAGACCGCTTGCCGGACTGATTAATTTCGGTTTTTGCGGCAGCAGCGATCCCCAGGCAAAGCCGGGTGACATATACAGAATTTCTGAGGTTAAAGATATGGATCAGGACCGAATGTATTATCCTGATTTGTTTGAGTCTGCATCAATCAATTTGCG
>SLHU01000204.1 GCA_007135995.1 Clostridiales bacterium
AGATACGCTTCTTTATCATCAGCGTTCTCAATATACCGGCTAACCACTTCGGTGATCAGACCTGTTTCACCGTCCCATTCATCCGATGGCTCAGGCGCAGATAAAGCTGGCACAAAATGAAAATTCTCGTGCTGATCGGCCAGCGCGCCCATCTCATCCAGGTAATAAAGGTCTTTTTTTGTCACAGCACCAAAGAAAAAGTGCATGTTCAAATCAAGTTCATTTTCCAGAACATGAAGAATAATCGATCGAATCGGTGCCAGGCCTGAACCGCCGGCTATCATCACCAGTTCTGTGCAGTCACCGCGCAGATAGAAGTCGCCATAGGGTCCGCTGATCGTCACTGTGTCTCCTTCATTTAAAGCATCATGCACATAGGTTGTACAGACACCCTCCGGAACCAGCCGGACAATCAGCTCGATTGCTTCCTTGTCTGAAGGCACCGACGCGATCGAATAAGCCCTGAAAACACTTTCCTTTATTTTTGCGTATGGTTTTGTGTGAAACTGTACATATTGTCCGGCTTTGAACTTTATGGACTCACCTTCAGGCAATTTCAGTCTGAGCCCTTTAATATCATGCGTCAGCTGCGTAATCGATTCAACCGTCGTCTGATAAGCGCGGATATTGAACAGCTCATCGGGTATCTTGATCACTAGATCTGTCTTTACCTTAACCTGGCAGGACAGCCTGTAGTTTTGCTCTCTTTCTTCCTTTGTCAGATACGGTTCTTCTGTGGGCAACAGCGGTCCTGCACCAGAAATGATCTGTAGTTTACAAAGACCGCAGGTCGCTTTCCCCCCGCATGCGGAGGGAATATAGATTTTATGGCCTGACAGTGATGACAGCAAAGATGACCCGCCGTCAACTGTCAGCTTTTTATCGCCATCATTGATGCTGATTTCACATTCACCATAATTATTGAAAAACGCGTCAGCGATCACACTGATCAGAGCCAGCGTTCCCGATATAACCGATATGCTGATAACAGTCATTAGAATATTCATGGTTCCTCCCCTACCTTATTGAATATTAAATATGCCGGAAAAACCAATGAAGGCAAGTGCCATGATGCCGGTAATGATAAAAGCAATACCAGGACCTGCCAACCCTTTGGGAAGCTTCGTCTTGGCCATCTGTTCACGAATCGCCGCCAGCATGCTGATTGCCAGCCACCAGCCAAGGCCGCTGCCCAGGCCAAAAAAGGCGGATTGCAGCAGATTATAGTCGCGAATGACCATGAACAGCGTTGTGCCGAGTATGGCGCAGTTTACCGTAATCAGGGGCAGAAAGATCCCCAGCTTCACATGAAGATCCGGCAAAAACCGGTCCATGGCCATTTCAATGATCTGGACAGATGCAGCGATAATCATGATAAAAACGATGTATTGCAGATACTCCAGACCAAAGGGGACAATAACCGCGTGATAAACGGCGTAATTGATCAGGGTTGTCACCAGCATGACAAGCGTTACCGATTTGCCCAGACCGGATGCAGTCTTATATTCGCTTGAAATGGATATATACGAACACATGCCCAGAAAGTTTGACAAAATCATATTACTGGTCAGAATTGAGGCAAAAAAGATAATCAGAGGGTTGATTGAGTTTTCAAACATCAGTGGCTCCTTTCTGCCTGCTTATGGTTTTTTCTTGCCCTTTGGCGCGAAAAGGTTGGATGATATCCAGATCAGTACACCTATGATAAAGAAGGCAGCCGGCGGCATCACCATAATGGTCCAGGGTTCAAATGAAACAAATGATATTTCATAACCAAACAAAGTGCCAAACCCAAGAAATTCCCTGAAAAACGAAATAATCAGCAATACAACTGTATAGCCAACACCAGCAAAGAAGCCGTCAAGCAGGGAAAGCAGCGGCGGATTTTTCTGCGCGAACGCTTCGGCTCTTCCCATAATAATACAGTTCGTGATAATCAGGCCCACGTAAGGGCCAAGTGCCTTACTGATTTCCGGCAGATTGGCTTTAAGAAATATATCAACCAGAATGACGTACGACGCGATAATCAGCGTCATCACGATCATTCGAATGCGATATGGGGTATAATTCCTCAGGAGAGAGATCGTCAGACTCGACAAAGCTGTGACGAACATCAGCCCGAGTCCCATTACCAATGAATTTGTCATCAGATTGGTGACCGCCAAAGCTGAACAGATGCCTAGAATCTGACGCAGCACCTGATTTTCTTTCCATGTGTTTCGTGCAATAACACTGCGGACATTCTCAGCCATTGAGCGCCACCTCCAGTTCACGGATTTTTTCATCTAACACGTTATTCAGGATATTCAAAACCGAATTAGAGGTTCCCGTCGCACCCGTAATGGCATCGAGCCGATCATCATAGGCAAGGGTTACTTCTTCACTGATATCAATCCCTCTGAACTGCTCCAGAAAGTCGGTTTCATCAATGCGGCCGCCCAATCCCGGCGTCTCACTGTGTTCAGTGAAAATCAGGCCGGTAAGCTGTGTGATATCCGGACTGACACCAACATATCCATTCATGGTCCCCCATACACCTGAACCACTGATCGGGATGGCGTAAGCCAGCACCTCTTCTCCATCAAGATGCACATATAACTGAATGTCAGCGATCGTCTGCTCTTCGACATGCTCTTCAAACCGGTCGAGCACCGCTTCCGCTTCACCTTCTGTATCAAGCTCAAAGACATACAGCACCGCGCGTCTGTCTTCAAGAAGCTCATTGGCTTCAATGCGGGGCAGATAAATCTCGTTGGTCAAACTGAGCATTAACGCGAAGACGGCACTCACGACCAGCATAAAAGCGATTGTATAATATGGATTATCCTTCATGTGCTCACCTGCTTTCTTGCTTTCCACGTCCTGACATGCCGATCAAGTAACGGGACAAACGCGTTAGCGATCAGAACAGCAAAGGTTGTGCCTTCTGCGAACAGCGAGTAATTCCTGATCACAACCACAAGCAGCCCGATCAGCGCACCATATATGTATCTGGAAAAATCCTGTTTCGGACCAGAGATGGGATCTGTGGCCATAAAGACCGCAGCGAACAGAAAACTGCCGCTGAGCAGTGAATAAAGCGGATTAGCCGGGGTCTGGCTGGTCAGAAAAAGAATCAGGCTGAAAACAGAAAAAGAAATCATGCAAGACAGCATGATGCGCCAGGAAGCGGTTTTTGTCACCAGCAGGTAGACAGCTGCCGCCAGAATCAGAATTGCGCTTGTTTCACCCAGAGAACCTGCGACCCGGCCGCTGATCAGATCCAGCCAGGGGACGGTTTCGCCGGACGCGATGATACCGATGGGTGTAGCAGCTGAAACAGCATCGGTTTCATAGCCGCGGATAAACTGAGCAAAGCCGCCCGGGAAGCCTTGAAATGGTTCGGTCCAGGAAATAGTCATATAGGCAGGAAATGAGATGAAAATCAGACTGCGGCCAACCAGAGCCGGATTAAAGATGTTCTTGCCAAATCCGCCAAACACCCCTTTGCCGAAAACGATACCGAAAACAATGCCAACGACCGCAATCCAATAAGGAACAGTCGGCGGCAGGGTAAGGGTGAAAAGCAGGCAGGTGACAAACAACGCTTCGGAAACTTTTGCCTTGCTGCCGTTGATCAGCCACATCATGCCATATTCGGACAGGATACCGGCAGCGGTCACCACAGCCAGTACGGTCAGCACACGCCAGCCAAACAGATAGATTGAAAAAATTAAAATTGGCAGCAGGCTGATCAGAACCTTTGTCATAATTTTCTGCTTAAGAAAATAATTTTTAATTTGAATCATAAGCTCCCCCGTATTGAGCAGAAAGGTACAGGTATTGTTGTTTTTTGTTATTCAGAATATCACTAAACCTATCCTATTTACAAGAAGGCTTGATCAAATGCAACAGTGACTGATCTGTACTTATACAGTATAGCTGAACAAAAATCGATTGTGAACTATATGCCGAAAATAAAACCAGCTTGCGGCAATTTGTGATAGACGTTAAAATAAACCGAACTTGATCAGCATGAATGAGACGCTGTCGTATTTCATTATGGCAGCCTCATCCAGGCAGTAAATTGACCCGTCTGCCCTGTGACAATCAGCCATTTACGCCAGACACGGGCAGTCAAAAATTTGTGCAGACCGAAGCAGTCAAAAGACATTCATTGCGAGATAAGGAGGCGGCAGTTGCTGCATTGCTGCTGGTCACATACCGGCAGCAGGGCGCATTGGCAGGACTGCAAAAAAAGATGATAACATTTGTTAAACCAGGTCCGGAAAACGCATCTGACACACTTGATCATGCCTTGCAGGCGGCAGCAGCGAAAGGCATTCAGTCTGTTGTCCTGGCCAGCAACAGCGGCCAGACAGCTTTCATGCTGCTTGATAAAATCAAAAAAGTCAGCCCGGCTCAAACCTTCAGGCCCGTCATCGTGACGCATGTCTGTGAGTTTAAGCAGGGGACGGTTCAGGAGCTTTCCGACATTGATCGACGCAAGCTTGAATCAGAGGGCTGCAGGGTTGTTACCGCAGCCCATGCGCTGTCTGCCGGGGAAAGAAGCTTCAGCAGCACGTTCGGCGGCACAAGCCGGCTGGAAGTGACGGCTCATACGCTCCGGCTGTTCGGACAGGGCACGAAAGTCGCGCTTGAAATCGGACTGATGGCGCGTGATGCCGGAGCCATAAAGCCAGGCGAACCTGTTATCGCGATCGGCGGCAGCGGCAGGGGCGCCGATACAGCCATTATACTGACCCCAGGCACGTCATCGTCTTTGCTGAGCAGTCAGATCCATGAAATCATCTGTAAACCTGGTTTATATAAGGGAGACGAGTAAATTGAGTGTAATTCTTCAGATCCTTACGAATAATATTGTCCCGCTGTTCGTTCTGATTATATTAGGGTTTGCACTTGACAAGCTGTTTGAGCTGGACATCAACAGTCTGACAAAAATCAGTTTTTATGTTTTCGTTCCGGCTTTCACCTTCGTCAATCTCTACCAGACAACGATCGAGATTGACGCGCTTATGGCCATGCTGGTTACCGCCCTGGTGATGGCAGCCAACATGCTGGTCAGCTTTCTGATCGCCAAAGTGAGACGCTATGATGAGTCACTGACAAGCGCTTTTCAAAATTCAGTTATGTTTTACAACTCAGGCAATATAGGCATACCCGTGATCACACTCGTTTTCAGCAGCAGCGCTTATCTGGTTAATGGCAGCTCACCTTACCTTTCACTGGCTCTGACGATTCAGATCATGGTCCTGGTTATACAAAACACCATTATGAACACGTTCGGCTTTTATAATGCCGGAAAAGCAAACAGCCGCTGGTACGAAGCAGTCGCGGTTATGTTTCGCATGCCGGCAATCTATATGGTGGGGCTGGCGTTTCTTCTGAAAACTTTTCCCTATGATTTCACCCGGCTGCCTGTCTGGCCTGCCCTGGAATATGCCCGAAATGGTCTGGTTCCAGTCGCCTTGCTGACGCTTGGCGTGCAACTGTCAAAAAGTCAGATAAGGCTTAAAAACCGAACTGTTTATCTGGCTGTCTTCACGCGCCTGGTGCTTGGCCCCCTCTTCGCTCTGGCATTCATATATCTGCTGCGTTTAGAGGGTGTGGTGGCACAGGTGCTGATGATATCTGCCGCCGTACCAACCGCTGTTAATGTCGCCCTGATCGCTGTTGAATGTGACAACCAGCCGGACTTCTCAACCCAGGTGGTTGTGATTTCCACTATTGCCAGCAGTATCACCCTGACAGGTGTGATCTATTTCGCAACCAGATTGTTTCCGGTTTAGCGGCTAAAGACCATAGCAGAAGCCCTTGCCTGGATCCGCTTTGCATGGCCATATACTGTTTATCAGACTGACAGAACTATTTTTTCAGCAAATCGCGGATTTCTGTGAGCAGGGCTATATCGGCAGGCGGTGTATCAGGAGCCGCCGCAATTTCCGGCTGTCCGGCATTTGCGCGCCAGCGGTTTTCAGCGCGTTCACGCATATGGTTAATCCCTCTGACAACAAAGAAAATAACAAACGCAACAATCAGAAACTGAATCATAACCTGGATCAGATTACCATAGGTTATGGCGACTTCAGCCTGTGTGATCTCACCATCTGCGGTGACCGCTTTGGACAAAACGATTTTCATGTCGGTAAAATCAATCCCGGTTGTCAGATATCCAACAAATGGCATGATGATATCGTTAACCAGACTTTGAACAACCGCGTTGAAGGCCGCACCAATCACAATACCAACCGCAAGATCCATTACATTGCCGCGCATGACAAATTTCTTGAATTCTTTCAGCACAGACACCCTCCATTCGTGAAAAGCAGTCACATGTCAAAGTGGCTGTTCCAGTGACCGCATGAAGCTAAATAAATGATATCATGATCTGTTCTTTCGAGATATCCTTTTCGTAAAATCATTGCAGTTATAGTGAGGAATCGATCTCGC
>SLHU01000425.1 GCA_007135995.1 Clostridiales bacterium
AGCGATCGCATCAATATTTTTCTGAGGAATCTGGCCGTGGGCCATCAATGTGCCGTCGATATCAAGAAAAACGGCATAGGGTTGAAGATTCATGAATAAACGCTCCTTGCTTGCCAATAGGCATCACAAAGCATTATATCATGAATCCGGTGGATCGGATATGGAGCCGTTTTGTCGGCTCTTCAGCGGTGTAACACTCATGAGCTGTTTTATCTTCAGCGGCGAGCCACCCATGTACCGCTGATCTGACCGGGCATGTCAAACCGGCCTTCCAGATGGCTTGTACTGTGCATTTTACCGTGGGTCAGATACTTGAACTCAACAAAATTACCGTATTCATCGTAGCCGCCGGCATAGAATACAAGATACCCATCCTCCAGGACCAGCACCGTACTGAGGTTGTCGGCAGGCGGACTGAAATAGCCGGTGTTGGATCCGGTAAATTCCAGACTGCCCTGGTAGGCAACTTCGTAATCTTCCATTTCACTCAGGTACGTTTTGTACTCAATCGTTGAGCCGACAAAGGTAAACGAATCAGCCACCGACTCATCAACCGGTCCCTCGCCAAGCGCTTCAGCCAGCGGCGAAATAAAGATGCGAATGATGACCTTCATAAGCATCACAATCATATTGCGAAAAAAAGTGCTTTCTTCCTCTACGGTGAGAATAATGTCCCAGCTGCCGGACAGGTCGCCGAACTCGGCGGTAATGGTCAGGCTGTCTTCTGCCCTGACAACATCATGCCGGGTGTCAATCAGGCGTACGGTAACCGTATAGTCCTGTTCTTTATCAAAAGCATGTGTTCTGTTCAGGCTGCGGCTGCGAACCGGCTCAAAAGATGACGGATCCTCGGGGTCTTCATCTCCGAAATGCCATTCCAGCGTATAACGGCCTGGCGGGTTTTTAATCTCAACTTCAAATTCGGTCCGTTCACCGGGCATCACCTGAAGGCTTTCTGTCTTCAACTTAATCTCGGAATCCTCTTCTTCGAAAAAGAAGGGGTCGCATTTAATATTGCGGGCTCCTGCTGAAATTCTGGCAAAAACCGCATCATCCGATTCAACAGTGTAATCAATCTCCGGTCCAGACAGACTCACCCGCGAAGGCGCGCCCATCGGCATGATCAGCTGCGGTTTTCCGTCCACCATCTCCCCTGTCACAGGATCCTGGTACCTGGCAACAGCACCGTCCAGAAACTCCACATCCGCGATTTTCTGCTCTTTTGAGCTGCTGATTTTCCAAAGCTCTCCCGGACCGGAGTAGCGGATTTCCAGACCATGCGCCTCCCAGTGTGTATCCTGGCTGATTTGATGTTCCAGCTTTATCTCAGGCTCAAACTGACGAACCTGCAGGACACCCAGTTCTTCTGCTATTTTGACAAGTTCAGCGTCCGGCTCCACTTCAACAATATCCTGCTTCAGAGTCAGCGTCGGCATAAACGCATCTATGACTCTGGCGCAGCCGGCAGCGGCCAGGGGCAATAGTACTTTTGACTGCTCTACAGCGAACTCACTGGTAATAATATAGCTTTTCCTGCCTGTAACCCAGGTGGTTTCTTCGCGAAACATTTTAACTTCCAGGTCCTGAAACCGGGTAACCCAGGTCGGATACCCGTCATACATTGTTTCAATAAAATTTGAGAAAACAGGTGACGGATATTCTCTGTGACCATTCCGGGGTTTGACATCATAAACCGGGTCATACATAGTATCTTCTGAGTAAAAATTCTCGTTGGTCCATTTGGCCATTGCATGCATAATCGCAAAAATATCATTGCCTGCTGCAGCCAGGTTCACACGATCACGTCTCGGTTCACGAATAACAGTCCAGGCGACATCTTCCGTTACAGCCGATTCTGTGATCTCCCATTTCGGGTGAGCGTCATTTCGCACATGTGCCGGCTGCATCATATCACCCACCAGGTGCATCACTTCACCTATGCCGCGCATCGCCTTGCCAAGATACATCGCCCGCATCTGCTCTACCGATTCAGGCTGACCGGCAAAATCACGAAAATCAGCAGTCGCTGGTATGGCGCGAACCTGAGCATTGGAAGGGATTTCCATACTCATTTTATAGTTTTTCATCGCGTTGACGAGACTGTATGGATTATCTGTATGTGTCAGCGCCCAGTCAGTGGCAGGTATCGCTTCATACATCAGGCCATGATATTCTGCCAGATCAGTCAGCTGAGGTGAAGTCTCATTAAGCGGATCATAGAAATGTTTGACAGATACATAAAGATGCGGCTCATCGGAAGAATAACCGCCATGAACTATAAAGAGGCTTCCCGAAAGGCGGCGCCATTCCTGTTCGTAGTAGTAAGAGGTTCTGCTGGTGCTTGTAACAAAAGGGGCTTCTACCATGGTACCTAGATCAACCCGGCTGTTTCTGTATTTATCGGCGGTGGCTGCCATCTGATTAAACTGACGAATCGCTTCCTGATTGATGATCTGATGTGCTTCCTGCTCCCAGGCGAAAGCCATGCTGCCAAAGCCGCCCAGTACCATAAGAAAAGACATAAAACCAGCCAGCAGCCGCAAGGACATTTTTTTAACGCGGGCGGGCTTTGCTTCTCTATGTTTTTGACAGCAGATATTCTGGTTGATCTCTCGTTTAGAAATGGGATATTTCCCCTTATACCATGAAATAACATGTAAAATACTTTTGATTGCTTCTGCCATCTTAATCATGAATCAATCACCCACCTGTCTTCGTCCAGAACCATTGTGACTGTAAAGGCTCTGCCTGTATTTTCATCCCGGCTGTCTGTAAAAGCTTCATCTGGAAGCCGGAGCTCAACCCGAACCATACGGTCGGTTGTGTAGGCGTCCAGTTCTTCGCTGATCAGTACCAGCCTGGCAGAACGAAGTGCAGCCACCAGCATTGGTATCTGCTCCGGATACTGGTTAAAGTCACTGACATAACGTTGCTGCTGATCGGGATGAACATAGGCAAGTGCAGCTTCTGTCTGGCCTTGCTCCAGTAAATCAGCCATTTCGCTCAGCCTGCCTAATACCTCATCCTCTACTTCCTCGCGGTCGCCGAAACGTTCCCAGGCTGACAGCGACCGGTTCAGCGCCATGCGCTGCCACTGGCCGGTCAGATGGCCCAGCTGCCAGACAGCCAGTCCCAGCAGGATCACTGCCACAGCTGCGACGAATATCGCGATCACGCGCTTTTTCCTGGCAGGCGGCTGTCTGACCGGCCTGCCGGCATGTGTGCCCGGAACTGTCTGAGCTGAAACAGCAGGTGAAAACTGTGTCGGCATGCCGCAGTGACTGCAAAAAACAGCCTGAGCACCTAATGTCTGTCCGCATTGGCGACAATACATATTCAACTTCCTTTCCAGAAAAGCTCGTGAAGACAGCAAATCATGAGCCTGGACGATACATTATGCTGTTACTAACCATTTATGGTGTATAACCAGCAGGAAAAGTGTTAAAACGATTAAAAACAGGCTGTTTGCAAGTAAGCTTTAAAAATCTGATCAGCTTTTTGCAGCTAGATCGTTTGTTTACATGATATTCACATTTTACTGTGTGTGAAAAAAACAATCAAATCATAAGAAAGCATTTTCTTAAATTGTCATTGACTAATAGCCGGATAATGCGTCTTTTTGACGCAGACAGGATCAACATGGAGGGTGGAGGATCAGTTAGCTGAATGATTTTCAGCTGTCTGGCTGTAGTAGCGTTGAAAGACGGGCAGCTCATTTTCAAGCATTTTTCTAAGCAGTACATGGCGGTGCAAGCCAACCGGATGCTGCGAGTTGATTGATTTCAGCTGGCCCCTGGTAAAATAAGATTGCTGTGCATATATCGCATCGCCAATCAGCAGGCGCATGCTCTGACCAAGCAGCGTCCGGATCTGGTCTTCCAGCCAGGCATTTCGGCAAAATAGCTTATGCAGCAACGTCTCAGATAATAAAAGCATCGCCTGAACATAGCGCCAGCGCTTAGCCGGCGAAGCTGCGCTCGTAAACAGCGTGTGATGGTTCTGCCTGCTGTCTTCGTACATATCCTGCAGGTCATCGGCCAGCTGCAGGACAATACCGTAACCGGTCAGAAAATCGATTTCAGAAGCAGAAAGATGACCGAGTACCAGATAGCCATCTGCGATTACCGAGGCGGCACCTTTGCTGAAGGTAAGCCTTACCAGCTCACTGGTTGTCAGCGCACATCGCTGCTGCTTGAGGCTGTCGCATTGTGCCTGGTGGATTAAAAGAAGGCTTTTATAAACCTCAGGATGATCGGACCTTGAATACTGACCTTCTATCAGGTCGATCATGCTGAAAATATCTTGCTCGTGCTTGTTGTCTGCAACCAGCGTTTCGCCGCGCAGCCTTCGGCCAAAACGCAAAGAAAAACTGTGTTTCTCCTCTGCACTGATCTCCTGATTGTCCAGCCAGTTGTCACTGAGCGGATACAGCATACTGTAAGCGAACATAGCACCCGTCAGTTCAACCGGCTGATCAGCCATCAACTGAATGACATTCATGATCCAGATATTGCGAAGTGCCTGGAAAATTGATGCCTGATCCATCTCAGGCCATCGATCGCGAACCATCCGGATAAACTGCTCGGTACAGCGGACATAGCCGCGCTTGATATGCGCATCCATTCTGACTGCATCAATCTGCAGCCAGCAGCTGACCAGCCGCATGATGTCCTGCTGTTCTGACGCAGACAGTTCAGGCCGGGCTTCGAATTTTCTGCATATCCTGCCCAGACTACGCCTTAAGCGAATGTACCGTAAAACTTGTTTAGCCCACTGCATCATCGTCAATCGGGGCGTCAAAAGCTGACTGGCAGCAGTCTCCGACTGCCAGAGCAACAGGTATTTGTCGAGGCAATTCCGGAACTCAATCAGCATTCGTACATCCTCACAAGACAGCTGGATTTTTCTTCCTGTCTGATCACAGCGCTTTCATCTCAAGGCGGATAACACGCGTGCTCCTGTAATTTTCAATAGTCTTAACGCCAGCCTCCGCGGCTGCCAAAACGCAGGCTCTGACAGCCATGTCAGCTGTGTCAAATGTGTCAGCTTACTTAATCCGTCTGGTCTCACCGCGAAACTCTGATGGCGTCATTCCTGTCACGTGTTTAAAAATGCGAGCATAATGATTCTGATGTGAAAAACCAACACTTTGAGCGATTTCAGCAACAGTTAGTACCGTATGCTGCAACTCGTACTTGCTCATCTCAACACGAATTTTGTTAATGTGTTCAAACAAAGGCTGGCCCGTTTCCCTTTTGATCAGGCCTGACAGGTAATTTGGATGATGGCCCACATGGTCGGCAATCTCTTTCAGACTGATGCGTTCCCGATACCGGCTCTGGACATAAAGCATAACATTGTGCATCGTTTTACTGTACGTTTTATCTTTATACTGCTCGACCGCTGTGGTAAAAACCGATATTGAGCGCTTCATATTTGTAAAAACCGCATTCGCATCCTGTAATGTCTCTGTCTCGTTTATCAGCTTATGCGCAAGATTAATGGCGTCATGATAAGGATAACCCGCTTCAATGGCGCAAAAACATGCCAGCATGCAAGTCATGATAAAACTGTTTTTGGCTGACCTGAGAAAATCAATATCGGGATTCTGACTGACACGGCAGTCCATCAGACTAAAACAGTTCAGCATCTGTGTCATGGCTGCGAAATCGCCTGTTTGTATGACATGCTTGATCTGCTGATATCTGTCTTCAAGCAGCAGTTGTTCAATTTCATCATGTGTCAGCAAAACATCTGTTTCATGAATCATCTCTTGATGCTGGTCAAAATTTTGACTTGTATCGCAGCTTGTCTGACGAATGTGTTGACAGTTGACGGCACCGCAGCACATGCCCTGCAGGACCATCCCCAGCTGTGATACACGCTGCCAGCTGATCACCGGTACATGGAGCAGAATATCTCTAAACAAAATTTTCTCGGCAATAGATGATCTGCGTCGAACACCCAGGTCCTGAATCTTTTTTTCACTTAGGGGCTGAACAAGTAACGGCTCTGTAATCAGCGAACAGAAATGACCTTGGCTATGCGCTATGAGATGGATATTATAGACAAACCCGTTTTGTGTGAAAAATGTCTCATAGGAACAGCACGGTCCAGCCGGAGACGCGATCAGCACCTGCAAACGCTCAATCACCTCAGCATAGTCTAGCAGCTTTAAATCAGCGTCTTTCCATCTGGCCGTGCTTCTCGGATGCTTCACTGAATTTTTGTCCAAAAAAAACAGTCCAGTGCCAGATACACCGGAAAAATGCTCAACCAGTTCACAGATTGTCTTTTCGGCTACCATTTAAAACATCCCCTGCTACTATTATAAACTGCTTGCTTCCGGATGCCTAGCTGTAATAAAAAATGGCTCTTTACTTATCTCCGTGAAAATTTAATATCGGAACGGATAAGGATAAGAGAGGTGGAGTTTACCG
>SLHU01000199.1 GCA_007135995.1 Clostridiales bacterium
GATACAATGTATTAATCAATAGAAGACAGCGCCATGAGGTCAACAGGAGGTGCTTATGATTGATCAGCTCTTGACACAGCTACATATCTGGCAGAATAAGCCAGTGCTTTTTGCTCCAGGTGAACCGCGCTTTTGGGATGATCCGCATATATCGCAGTCGATGCTGGAATCGCATCTGGACGACCGTCATGAGGCTGCCAGTCGTCAGTCTCAAGTGATAGAGAAAACAGTTCAGCACTGGCTTGGCAGCGGCCTGGTTAAGCCCGGTGATCGTCTGTTGGATCTGGGCTGCGGCCCGGGATTATACGCTCAGCAGCTCAGCTTGGCTGGTGTTAATGTAACCGGAGTAGATATTTCAGAAAATTCGCTGCGGTACGCCATAAAAAGAGCAAAGGCGCAGGATTTGGATATAGACTATCGGCTGATCAATTTTTTAGACCTTGATGAAAAAGAGTCTTATGATGTTATCATTCAGGTTTATGGTGAGTTAAACACATTTTCAGATCCTGTGAGAGATAAGCTTATGTCAGTGATTGGCCGCGCATTAAAGCCCGGGGGCCGTTTCATTTTCGATTTGAGCACGCGTCATCTTCGCTCTAAGCAAAAAACTGGCAGCAGCTGGTTTGTGGAAGATACAGGCTTCTGGCGGCCTCACAGGCATCTTGTTTTAGAACAGAACTTCGATTATCCGCAGCACGATGTCTGGCTGGATCAATATATAGTTGCCGATCATGAAGATGTAAAAATATATCGTAATTGGTTTCACGACTACCAGCTGGATACAATTCAGCCAGTGCTCAGTCATCTGGGATATACAATACAGCATGTCTGGGATGACCTCGCCGGCAGTGATTATACAGAGGATGGCGACTGGCTGGGACTAGTTGTAACGAACGACAAAAGGTAAAACAGCCCTGTCTGACAAGTTTGATCTGCGCATCAATCCTGGTGGTTCAGTCTGTTCTTCATGTGACCGCTGCAGCTATGCTCCTGCTCTTTCACTGTACCTGTCACTAACGCTGTTTTCTCATCAGCGCTTCGCTGCTGATATACTGATCAACCTGATTCAGGAAGATGCACTCAGGTCCATTTCCGTTTGGACTCTTTGTTCTGTATAATCAACGGTAAGTTCAGATGATGAAATATCACTGTGACAGCGAATAAGACTGAGGATTCCAGGTGATTCATATGGTACAAGAAAAAAACGAAAAGCCTTTGCTTACGGTTTTACATACCTCAGACTGGCATCTGGGGCGCAGTTTGTATGGCAGGCGCCGATACGACGAATTTGAGGCGTTTTTGTCATGGCTGGCAGAGACGATCCGGCAAAGGCACGTTGATGTTCTTCTCGTTTCGGGTGATATCTTTGACACGACAACACCGAGCAACAGAGCACAAGAGCTGTATTACCGGTTTTTATGCGAAGCAGCGGCCTCTGACTGCAGACATGTTGTGATCACTGCCGGTAATCATGATTCGCCATCATTCCTGGAAGCGCCTCAGGCGCTGCTGAAAGTCATGGATATTCATGTGATCGGCAGCATCAGTGATCGGCCGGAAGATGAAGTGCTGGTTTTGCGAAACAGCGGCGGTAAACCGGAATTGATTGTCTGCGCCGTGCCTTATCTGCGTGACCGTGACATCAGGCTGGCTGAAGCAGGAGAGAGTCTTGAGGACAAGGAACGAAAACTGGCAGCTGGTATTCGGGAGCATTATGCTCAGGTCATGTCTCTGGCGCTGGAAGAACACCAGCAGCTTGTGGCTGAGAAGTTTCAGCCCACGGAGCAGACTGATGCGGACAGGGAAAACATTCATCTGCCCGGCAGTGAGCACACGCCTCAGCTTCAATTGACAACCCAGATGCATGAACAGGCAGACGCAGCGATAAACGACCTTCCGATTATCTGTATGGGTCACCTTTTTACGGCCGGGGGAAAAACAACAGATGGTGATGGTGTCAGGGAACTATACGTGGGCTCACTGGCTCATGTGACTGCTGATATTTTTTCAGATCGTTTGGCCTACGTTGCTTTGGGCCATCTGCATATCGCCCAGAGAATCGGCGGGACAAATCATATACGCTACTGCGGTTCACCTTTGCCGATGGGGTTTGGTGAAGCCAGGCAGCAAAAGTGTGTCTGTGAAATTAATGTAACATCTGCTGGAGCTGATGTTTGTCAGATTCAGGTGCCTGCTTTTCAAACGCTTGAGCAGATCAGCGGAGATTTGACGCAGATTCTGGCGAAAATCGAGCTGTTGTCAAAGTCCAGTACGCCTGTCTGGCTTGAAATTATCTATGATGGCATCGATGTGGTCACCGATCTTCGTGAAAAACTGGAATCAGCGGTTGAAGGCAAAAACATTGAGATTTTACGCATCAAGAACAATCGTCTGGCTGAACGGGTGCTGGAACCTGGCCGTCACGATGAGACGCTTGATGATCTGACACCGGCAGATGTTTTTCAGCGTTGCCTTGACGCGCATCAGATCAGCCAGGAGCAGCGGCCTTCCTTGCAGCAGGCTTATAACGAGACGATTGCAGCACTGATTCAGGAAGATACAAGGGCTGAGTAGCAGCGCCGCCATCTGCCATACAATGATCGATAGAAACATCAGGTTAAGAAAGGGGAATGCCGCTCTTCCCGCCACCAATCAAAGTGGGTTTCTGCGGCTGTGACATATCATGAAAATCCGACAGATCCGCTTTAAGAATTTAAATTCTCTGGTGGGGGAATGGCAAATTGATCTGACACATCCTGCCTATGCGTCAAATGGCATTTTCGCCATAACCGGACCGACCGGTTCCGGAAAATCGACCATTCTTGACGCGATCTGCCTGGCTTTATATGGACGGACACCCAGGCTGAACAGGATCTCAAAAAGCAGTAATGAAATAATGTCGCGCCAAACGGGTGAATGCTTCGCTGAGGTATGTTTTGAAACAAAAAAGGGCCATTTCCGCTGTCACTGGAGCCAGCACCGTGCCAGAAGGCGTCCTGAGGGTGATCTGCAGGCACCCAAACATGAGATTGCCAACGCGCTGACGGATGAAGTGTACGAGGCGAAGCTTCGCGGTGTCGCTGAGCAGATAGAGGAAATGACCGGTATGGATTTTGACCGGTTTACGCGGTCGATGCTGCTGGCTCAGGGTGGCTTTGCCGCTTTTTTGCAAGCCGGCGCCGATGAGCGGGCACCGATTCTTGAGCAGATTACAGGTACGGGCATTTACAGTCAGATCTCTATATCAGTTCATGAGCGGTATGCTGAAGAGCGAAAAAGGCAGGCAATGATGCAAGCCGAACTGGATGGTTTTGATTTGCTGTCACCGGAGTCTGAAAAGGAACTGGCTGATTTGTTGCAGCAAAAACTGAAACAAGAACAGTGTCTGAATCAGCAGCTGAACAGCCTAAAACTCAAAATCGGCTGGATCGAGCGTATCAGCAAACTGGAAGCTGACCTGGCCGGGCTTGAAGCAACAGAGAAGACGCTGGCACAGCGGCTGAAAGACTTTAAACCAGACCGGATAAAACTCGAGATGGCAAATAAAGCACTTGAATTGTCGGCTGAACACGCGAATCTGATGTCTGTCCGGCGTGCTCAGGAAAAGGATCTGCATCAGATAAAGTTGCTTCAAAGTCAACTGCCTGAAAAAGAAAAGCTGTCCCGGGAGGCTGCAGAGGCGGTTCAGCAAGTTGAAAAAAGACTTGAACTGGCACGAAATGAACGAAAGCAGCTGATGCCATATCTTAAAAAAGTTCGCGGTCTTGATCAGGAAATGAAAAATATCAACCGTCAAATGAAAGAAAGCAAAGATCGTCTCATTGAATACAACAGTGCAGAAAAGCAGATGATAGACAAACAGATACACGGCAAGGCAGATTGTGATCAAGCGATGTCAGCATTAACCAACATTAACGGCCTGCTTGCGGAAAGCCAGATTGATGAGCAGCTTGTCGAGCAGTTGGCGGGTATGCAAAGCCGTGCTGAGAACCTGCAGGCGAACTGGCGACGGCTGGGTGATCTTTCAAAAACCCTCATAGATGCTGAAAAGAAAGTGAAGACGTGTGAAAAAGATCTGACCGAAAAGCAACATCGATCAGAAAAGCAGGCTGAGGCATCTGCGGCTTTCCATGAACAGCTAGATCAAAAGCAGGATGCGCTGAATGCTGTTTTGTGCGGATCATCTATCACTGAGTACAGAAACCATTTATCCGCGTTAGCAGACAAAAAACAGCTGATGGAAAGGATTGCCGAGGCTGTTTCGGTCCGGCAACGCTCAAGTTTGCTTTTGCAGTCTGCGATGGAAAAGCAGCAGAAAATTGAGACGCAGCGAAAAACGATCGCATCTGAACTAAGTAAGACGAGTAAAAAACAGGAGGGCTGTGAAAAGGACATCAGCCATCTGGAAAAGCAGCTGCTGCTGGTTAAACGCATAGAGGATCTGGAAAAGCTGCGGCATCAGCTCCATGATGGTGAACCTTGTCCGCTGTGCGGCGCGCTTGAGCATCCTTATACGGAAGGCCAGATCCCGAAAATGGATGAAACGCAGGCACTGCTTCTGGAAAAGCGTCTGGAGCAAAACTTAATAAGAAAAGAATGGTCGGGGCTGCAGATCAGCCAGGCGGAAAACAGCAAAGATCTTGAGCAGGTTGTTTCTGACCAAAAAGAACAGACTGAAATGATTTTGTCACAAAGCCAGAAGCTGCAGACGTACGCAGCGCTTCTGGCCCGCTCATTTATATTTCCAGCCAGTGAAACAAGCCTTGCCATCAGACAGGCAGACTGGTTCAAAGCTGCACTAACAGGTGCGCCGGCAGAGCAAGGAAATAAAAAAGATAAAGAGGATAAAGAGAATAAAGTGAATAAAGAAGAAAAAGACGCCGAAAGGCTAAAGAAATGGCTGGCCGGTCGAGCATCGGACAAACCTTTATCTGAGCGCGATTGGCCAGCGCTTAATCGCCAGCTGCGAGATCACCTTCTGGCTCAGCTGTCTGATCTTTCTTCGGTTCAGCCTCCTGCCGGCCTGCACCAGGATCAGGTCTTTACAGAACAGTTGAGATCGCATTTGCTTGATCCTGCTGAAATAATCAACCAGAATAGTTCGGCTCAACAGCGGCCAATCGCTGATGAGATAAACCGGATGCAAGTCACAGATACCGGACATCAGAGATGGCAGTCGGATGAAGAGGATCGGCTGGCAGACAGTCTGGCTGCTTATCGGATCTGGACCGTTTATGAAGTAAGCTTTTTGACGCACCTGATACAGCAGGCAGAAACACTTGATGAAGCGATCAGGCAGCTGCGCGGTCAGTCTGATGCAATAAACAAACAGACCGTAAAGGCAGATAACGACACACTGGAAGCGGTCCATCAAAAAAACGCAGCGATGCAAACGCTTCATCAGCTGCAAAAAGAGCAAAAAGAGCTTGCCGGGCATGCTGAGCGGACGTCCCGGCAACTGCTGACCTGGCTTGAGCCGTTTGGAGCAGAGCAGATTGAACAGGCAAATATCGACCAGGTGATGCAGTCTTTGTCGGATAGGCGCCGGCAATGGCAGGAGCGGCAGAAACAATCGGGTGTTTTGCAGCAGCGGGTTTCCAGTTTGAAATTGCAGCTGGAGCATCTTGATGCGCAGAAAAAGCAAAATGACGGGGAGCAGCAGAAAATAAAGCGGCAGCTTCAGGTGATGCAAAAGACGTTCGAACAGCTGGAAGCTCAAAGAGAAGCGATCTTTGGTATAAAGGATCCTGATACAGAAGAAAATGGCTTAAATGAGTCGATTGATCGGGCAGAATCTGAGCTAAAAGAACGCAGAATAACAGCTGAAAGCGAAAAAGAACAGTATCATCAGCTCAAAACGCGTGCAGATGACCTGAACAAGTCGATGGATGGCCGCAAGACCGCGCTTTCAGAGTCAGAAAAAGGCTTTCATGAGCGGCTGGGTCAATCCGACTTTGAAGACGAAGCACAGTTTTTTGCCGCCTGCCTGCCGGATATTGAGCGCAAAGCGTTGGCAACGGCAAATCAGAATCTGAATCAAGCGCTGACAGAGCTGAATGCTGGTAAACGTGAAAAACAAGCGCTGCTGGAAGATGAGCGGAAAAAATCGATGACAAAGCAGACGCTTGATGATTTAGTAAGCGCTTCTTCAATAAGAGAAGATGCTCGAAGCAACGTGCAGCAGGATATGGGTGCGATCAAGCAAAAACTCACAGATCAGGAAAAGATGCGTGCAAAACAGGCGCAGCGGATGCAAGCGCTGCAGAAACAAAAGGATGAAGTGGACCGATGGGCTTTGCTTCATGACCTGATTGGCTCGGCGGATGGCAAGAAGTTTCGGATCTTCGCACAGGGGCTGACGTTTGATATGCTCGTTGGCCATGCCAACCAGCAGCTCCAGAAGATGACAGTCCGCTA
>SLHU01000080.1 GCA_007135995.1 Clostridiales bacterium
AAGCTACGGACAGTATATCCGTCAACCTGCGGACAGGCAAGTACAGCAGCTTTCGGGCATTAAGCGGTAGCGTAAACATTTTATGTTAGCTTGAAAAGAAGGTGTTCCGTAAGGCCTGTCTTTTTGGCGAATTATTTTGTGCTTCTTGACAGCAGAGTGTTTTGTACTTCTTGATAACGGAACATTTGTTCTTTTGCGGATCAAATAACGATGTTGTTGCGTCTAAGTGGTGTAACAGGTAAGTGTGTGATACGTGTAGCAACCTGATTTTATTTTAGTGAAAGCGACTGATTTTATGAGAAAATTTAAAACATGGTTTAAAAATGGCAAGAACGCAGTTGTTTTTGCACCTGTAGCTGTCTGTCTGGCTCTGATATTAGGTGTCGGATCCTATTTCGGTGTGAGTCTGTACAGCCATTACAGACAGGACATGAACAGAGAAGCATTGAGACAGGAAGAAGAGCAAAGACAAATAGAATCATCACTTCTTGAAGAGGAAGAAGAACGTATTCGAGAGGAAAAAGAGCGTATTCGCGAAGAAGAAAAAGCGGCTGCTGAAGCGGCTGAAATTGAAGCGATGCGGCATTATCTGGACCGTGACACGTTTTTCGATGGTCTTTATTTAAATGAGATTGATCTCAGTGGATATACACTGACTGAGGCATTTGATTATTTTAGTGAAATTGAGCAGGATTATCGTGACCAGTTTGGTCTTCAGATTCATTTCGAAGATCAAAGTCTCATCATAGATGAGCAAAATGCAGGCGTTTCGATCAACTGGCTTGACGTGATTGAGCAGCTGTGGATGCTTGGACGCGAACATGACCAGGATGCGGATGATAAGACAATCCGGTCTCAGTATGAGCGTGTACTGATGCTCATGGAGCATCCATCTTATTTTACCAGCTCTTTTTATTTTGACGAACAAAAAGTCAAGAACATGATTTTATCTTTTGCTGATGATTTAACCATTGAACCGGTTGGGGCTGTTGCGACTGGTTTTGACACGAAAAACAATAAGTTTATTCTAGATGATCAAAGACCGGGACGCAGTTTGAATGGTGAAGAAATCCTTGATCAGGCCCTGACTTTGCTAAATAATGAGAATTTTGGACAGACACTGGAACTCAAGGCAGAAACCACTTACAGGGGTTTTGACGCGGCAACGATTCAAGCACGCACAGGCTTTGTTTCAGAAGCCAGAACGTACGCTCGGGCTGTTAATCCGGGCAGAGATGAGAATATCCGCCTGATCGCTGAGATGACGAACGGTATGGTTCTCCAGCCTGGTGAGACTTTCTCATTTAATGGCTATATTGGCAGAAGAACTGCCGAAAGGGGCTTTAGGGAGGCAGGCGTTATAATCGGAGGCGTACTGGTTGACCAGCTGGGAGGCGGTATTTGCCAACCGAATACAACGCTTTTTCAAGCTGCTGCCAAGGCTGGCCTGGAAATTGTTGAGCGGTACCCCCACTCCTGGCCAAGTACCTATACCGATGTTGGCATAGACGCGACGGTCAGCTGGAGCGGTCCTGATTTTAAGTTCCGTAATAATACAGATTACCCGGTTGCGATCAGGTCCTGGTATGATAAACCGGCAGTCGTTTTCCAGGTTTATGGACGCTTGTTTGATGAGGGCGTGACGGTTGAGCTGGATGTCAAGCATCACGGATACATACCTATTCCAGATCCGGAGATCAAAGAAACTTTCAATCCCGATCTTAAGCCCGGTGAACGCGTTGAGCTTCGTCAGCCTTATATTGGTCAGAGGACGACAGCTTATCGTGTCTTTATGAAAGATGGCAAAGAAATAAAACGTGAAGCGGTTGCTGAAAGCTATTATCGACCGCTGCAGGGTCTGGTGGAGTACGGCCCTGAGCCTGTAGTGACTGAACCAGAAGAGCCTGAAGATGAGACTGACGAAGATATAACCGATCCTGACGACGCAGATGCTGAAACAGATGAGGAAGAAACCGTTGAACCGTCAGCTGAATCTAACGAGACATCAGATGGTGACAACAGCGATTAGTCCCGGTCAGCCGGCAGTCAAAAAAGTACGTATCATGCAGAGATCTGGCCAGTGATTGTCATATGCGTAATTGATGCTCAATTCTGATGTTCGGGTTTATAAGATGGGCACACCTTGAATGAGCACACACTATATGCGTTTAAAACACACCTTCAAAAGGCTGCGGCAATTGCCGCAGCTTTTTGAATAAAGCGATATCGGCAGGCAGAAGATTCAGGTTCAACGCTTCCTGAGGTGTATAAAAGCCGATTGCATCATGAACCCTTAACTGCCATTTATGATCACATTCAGCTTCATAGCATAACAAGATTACCCGCTGACCTGGATAATCGTGATGGATGACATATTGCAGGCTGCCAACTTCAGCACAGACTGCCAATTCCTCATAAAGCTCACGTTTTAATGCCTCGACTGTGCTTTCGCCGGGCATGACTTTACCACCGGGCATTTCCCAGCATCCCTTGAATTTCCCATTCTCAGAGCGTCTGCCCAGAAGGTATTTTCTACATGCTGAGTTCTTGTCTTTGTAACTGATCAGGGCAGAAACAACCAGCAGCTCTTGATCATCAAGCCATTTTTGACAGCCTCGATACATGCGTGTGTTATCCTTGTTGCCGCCATGATCATCACTGCCAGCCGTTCGCAACAGGCCGACTGCCCTGGCTGCAGCCGATATTTCCTGCTGTTCAGCCAAAGTTGCCTGGCCATGAAACGCTTCAACCCCCTGAAGCCCCATTTTCTTTAACCGTTCAAGATGATACAGGAGATCACCGCTGACAAGGCTTTCACCACTGCACCATCCATAAAGGTTTGGATGAGCCAGAACTGCTGCACCGCCCGTTGTGTTAATGGCCTCAATAACCGTTTGCGCGTCAGCTCTTTTTCGTTCAACATAGGCTGGCCTGCCTTCCGATAAGAGCTGCTCAAAGGCTTCAGAAACGGAAGGTACACAGCCTGTTTTAACCAGCAGCAGAGCCGCCTGCATTCTGCCGGCGGAACCTTTGCCGATCTGCTGCATTTCTTCAAGTGATACGGGGTAGCCTAATGCCTGCAGTCGGTCCGCAAGCAGTCGATTCCGCTTCTGGCGTGTCTGCTGCTGCTGATCCAGAAAATCAGCAATTCTTTCTATGCCGCCGTTAGGATAATAACCAAGAATATGAAGTTCGCAGACGTCGTCTGCTGATACTTCAACGCCTGGTATAAAGGAAGGCACCTTCATGCCCTGCGCCTGCAGCTCAGACAGGCAGTCCTCACAGGATTCAATCGCGTCAATTGTATCGTGATCCGTGACAGAAATAGTATTCAGTCCGGCGTCTATCACACGACTGATCAGACGCTCCGGCGAGTCGGAACCGTCAGAGTAATGCGTGTGCAAGTGTAAATCACAGCCGCCGGCTTGCATGACCGCCTCAAGTTTACCGGCACAATGGGTGTCTGAGAGGTGGTCGCTGCTGATATGATTGCTTAGCATAAAAATATGATCCTTTCGACTGAGCATCAGTTTTTATCATCTGCCTTTACATTATCTGAAAAGCTTTTATATCATCTGTCAGACTTCAATAACTTATAAATAATATCCGCAAACATAATACCCACATGCCCGCGAAAAAAGAACTAAAATTATCTTAGGGCGTAGATAACGGTTTGATTCTGTTCAGGGAACTCGACGATTTTTTCAAAATAGGTGCTGAAAAAGGCCTCATTTAAATCGAACTCCTGCTGCTCTCTGAGCTGATTGTCAATCAGCAGATAGTCCAGCCGATTTCCGCGAATCATGGCCATCACAGAAGGCAGATCACCATCACCGCCTGAGAGCAGCCACTGCATCTGCTCGAGGCGCCCGGCGGTATCATGACCTGCTGACCAGGCGTAGTATGAGTGGCCAAACCAGACAAATCGTCCGGACAGGAAAAAGGCATGGTAGTGATAGGGCGCGGTGACAAAGACCGCGTCAGGTCTTGTATAATGGCTGATCCACAAAGAGACGGGATCCTCCAGATTGATTGACACCGATCGCTGGTTGATATTTCTGTAAATAAGTATTTCCTGCACACCGGTCACTGTCAGTAAAACTGCCAGAAAAACGGCTGTTATTTTTGATGTATGCCGCAGGATGTGCTTTTGCTGCCAAAGACTGACCAGCAGCTTTGCCGCGTAAATATTAGCCAGGGCAATGGATATCATGATGAACTTATGGTTCACGGTTATATCAGGTGTCATGGAAATTGTGAACGCAAACACAAGCGGCAGCATAAAAATGAACATAAGCGGCCTGCCGGTCCTTTTTTCGTCAAAAATCTGAATGAACCAGATGATAAAAATCAATCCGCTCATTTCGAGAAGATAAAGCAGTATGCCCGGCCAGCTTTGGCTGACAGCCAAAAATCCAGTTTGAATGGATGGCCTGACGGGTTGACTGTCAAGACCGGCAAAGAAACTTGTTTGAATTTGTGCGGCGATGAACGTTGACAGCCCGATGATTAGAAAGGATAAGCGGTTTCTTGAAAATATGGCCATGCCCGCCAGAATTAATAACAAAGCGACTGTGGCTGAGCCGTGGAAAAAAGGCAGGCACACACAAATCAGCAAAGCACCCATAAGCCTTCGCCGGTCATCAGCTGACGCAATCAGCCAGCCTTTTTTACTGATGATATGAAGATGCAGCTGATCAGTCCCGCGGATACCCGCCAGATAATCCGGCATCAGGATTAATATGACCAGAATCGCCAGCGCAAGGCCAGGCAGCAGGTGCCGCTGATTTGCGTAAACATTAATTCCCCACAGCCCCCATTCATCTCGGGGTGTGTTTCCAATCCAGCTGGCCTGGTCACGAAACACTGATATGAACTGACTGATATTGCTCAGTCTGAGCTGATGTCTGTTTATGTTATCTTGCAGGAACGTCCAGAACGCCATGGAGCTTCTTAAAAAGAGCAAGGTAGGCGCAAGAAAAAATACAGATTTCATCCCTGTCAGCTTCAGGGCGAGCACACCCAGCAGAACACAAAAACTGACCAGACCGAGCAGACTGGGCAAATTTACTGCCACATGAATCGGAAGTCCAAGAAAATGCAGATTACCGCATAAAAAGAAGAACATGAAGTGATAAGAAATGCCGTCACCTGCGAAATGCGGATATTGAACAGGGAAATTTCTGCCTTCAGAGAAAGATCGGATCAGTGCTGTATGCGGGGCAAAATCGCTAAATACAGAATAACCGGCATGAATCCAGCTGTCACTTTGATAAAAGGACAACTGCATCAGCCAGGCTGCAAAGACAAGCCAGACCAATAAAGCTATCAGATAAAACCGTTCGCCTGGGTATTTAAGGCCCCGCATGCATGCTGCCCAGCCGTCAGCTAATGGGCGACCGCCTGTGTAGTGACATTGTTCGGCCGGCTGATCGTGAAGCATTTCGAAACCATTAGACCTGTTGGCTTTCGGAAATCTTTCAAAGTCAGATAAATCATCTGACTTTGTGAGTGTTTGTGAATATGAGCGGCTTTTTTTTTGAGTGACAGACTCAAGGTAGTGCCGCATAAGCGGCAGGCAGACAAAAAGGGTCGCAGCAACCAGAAATACCGGGTTGACGATCGATAACGGATGTAGGTTGACTGGCAGCAGCAAGGACAAAGCATGCGCTGCAAGATAATGAAGCCAGGACGAAACAAGCAGGCCAATCCAGATCGCAGCTGATAACCTCAACAGTAGTTTCAGCCAGGGCGAGTGATCCGTTTCACTCATCTCACGGTCGGTATTGAGCCTGCGAAGCCAGTCTGTTGTTGAAGGGAAAATGCTCAGGCTGATTTTCCAACCGGCTGCAAACGTTATGAACAGCCAGTAAAGAGCGATCATGATTGCTCTCCCTCAGCGTTTTTATTCTGCTTTAAATCGGCTTTGATGCTTCTGGTGCCCGTACCGTTGTCAGGTAGTGTGTCACGCTGCAGTCTTGTCTGCTGTGAAACGATATATCGCGGACGTCCTTTTACCTCTGTGAATATACGAGCAATATAAATCCCGAGCAGACCGAGGCTGACCATGATACTGCCGCCAATCAGAAGCTGCAGCAAAATAACTGTCGTGAAACCTGAAGCTGCATGGCCGCTGAACCAGTTGAAAAGTGTCTGTACGGCTATGATAAAGCTGCCGGTGAGCAGAAGGATGCCAATGAACGTGATGAACTGCAGGGGTGCTGTTGAAAAACTGGTAATTGCGTTTATGCTTAGTTTGGCCAGCCGCAGGACAGACCATTTGCTGGCACCGGTCTGCCGGGCGGCGACTTCAAAGGTAAACGTTTTGCGTCTGAAACCCAGCCAGGCCGAAAGTCCCCGGAAAAAGGTGTCATGCTC
>SLHU01000237.1 GCA_007135995.1 Clostridiales bacterium
AGATTTCTGAACAGAATCTGGATGAACTACAGACAAGACTGATCGAATATGCCAACAAGAATGCTGAGCTTCAGAACCGTAATGCAGAACTGTACCTGTATATTAGTATGCTTGAAGATGACAAGGCGTCCGGCAGCGCACAGGTTGACTCAATATTGCGTGAAAAGGAACGAGCCGCTGTTTTCGCTGGTCTCAGAGAGGTCAGAAACTATGGTCTGGAGATTCGTCTTTCAACAGCGGAAAATCATATGGTCAGAGACAGTGTGCTGCGCCAGTTCGTCAATGAGCTGAGAGCTCTGGGCGCCCAGGCAATTTCAATCAATGACGAAAGGCTGGTGGCGACATCTGAGATCAGAGCCAGCGGTTCAGTGATTATCATCAATGGCAACGGATATAACCGCGAAAGCACGTTTGTGATAAAAGCGATTACGGATCCTCAGAAGGAAGACTATTTGTTGTCCTATCTTGAGTCTATCCGCCGATCAGTGACCAATGATCCTCAGTTCTTGAATGATCAGTATGATATCCGTTTTAATGTACAGCCTGAACTGACCATACCAGCACTCAGTGAAGAGAGCGTCGCATTTAAGATTGATCTGCTGCAGTCAGATGACAGCTGAGCCAGGCTGACAGACGCGAGCCCGATAAGATGCGTGTAAACGAGCCCTGGAATCGGAAGCCTCAGATGAGGCCCCCAGTGACTTCAAAATGATGATCAGGATAAAGCACGTATCAGGTAAAGCAAATATCAGGTAACGATACGAACAGGAGAAATGCATGGAAAGACAAATCACCGTAGAAAATACTGCTGTTGCCCAGGCGGTATTCGGCAGCTGTAATGGACATCTTAACGTGATCGAACAGCAGTTGGATGTCAGTATTGATATGAACGCGACTGGTCTGGTCATGTGCGGCCAGGAAGAAAACCTGTCCCGCGCCGCAGCTGTCTGTGAACGGCTGCTTGAACTTAGCCGCCAGGGCCAGCAGATTTCTTTGCAGCTGGTGACCTATCTGGCGGACACCGCCCGTGAAGGTAATCTTGAGCAGGTATTCGGGTATACACCTGATTGTGTCTGTGTCACAGCGAAGGGCCGGGCGATCAGAAGCAAAACACTCGGTCAGCGCAAATATGTAGACGCGATTCGCAGTCACGAAATCACTTTCTCGATTGGTCCGGCCGGTACCGGTAAAACATTTCTGGCGGTTGCTCTGGCGGTCAACGCCTTTCGGGCGAGGGAGGTATCACGCATTATCCTGACCAGACCCGCCGTGGAAGCCGGTGAGAAGCTTGGCTTTTTGCCAGGTGATCTGCAGATGAAGGTAGATCCTTATATGCGTCCTGTTTACGACGCACTGCATGAGCTGATGGGCGCTGAGAGTTATATGAGTAATCTGGAAAAAGGGCTGATCGAAGTGTCGCCGCTGGCTTATATGCGCGGCCGGACGCTGGACGAGGCGTTTGTGATTCTGGACGAAGCTCAGAATACAACCCCTGCGCAAATGAAAATGTTTTTGACCAGGATCGGGTTTAATTCAAGAGCGGTGGTGACGGGCGATATCACGCAGATCGATCTTCCGCCTGATAAACGCAGCGGCTTGAAGGAAGCCAAGCGTATTCTGACTGGTGTAGAAGGCTTGTCCTTCGTCGAGCTGACACAACGCGATGTGGTCAGAAATCCGCTGGTTCAGCGAATTGTCAGAGCCTATGAAAAAGCCGGCATCAAAGGAGGCTAAGAGCATGAAGCTATCCCGACGATTCAAACGTTTTTTGTGGAGTCTAATGTTTGTCGCGCTGTTATTTGCAGTGGTCATGACCGTTTACTATGCGTCCATACCACAGCGTTACGCAATCGCACCGGGTGATGCCAGTGCGTACGACCTGACTGCGCCAAGAAGCATTCGTGATCGTCAGGAGACCAACTTAAGGGCTGCTGTTGCTGCGGCAAGCGTATCTGATGTGATGCTTCGCTCAGAGCAGATAGTCAGTGAAGTGAAAGAGAAGGTAGACCAGTTTTTTGTTATTTTAGATGACATCAGGGAAAACCCGCCGCTGCCGACTCCGACACCATCTCCCATCCCTACACCCACACCGCCGCCAGCCGATGAAGAGGCTGTGACGGATGACGAAATAGATGATCAGGAGGAGATAGATGACCCGGATGAAGCCGCTGAGCCTGATGAACTGCCGGTAAACCCGAATCTTGTTGCAGAAGAAATACAACTGCGGCTGGACCGTGAGCTTCAGATCATCATGAATCAGGAAGATGCGCTGGCATTCGCAATGCTCAGCGATGACCGCTATAACAGTATCAGAGGCCATATCCAGTCACTGACCAATCTGATTATGGCTGATACAGTTGATCAGTCGGGGCTGCGCAACGCGATTAACGATAAGATAGATGCGCTTGAGGACTCAATGGCCTATTTTCGTGAGGATGCGTCCCTGATTGAGCGTTCTCTGGCACAGCTGCTGCGGCCTAATGTCGTTTTTGATCATGTCGCAACCGAAAATGCCAGACAAGCCGCTTATGATACGGTTCAGAATAATCCGGTGATGATTGAAAAAGGCAGCCGTATTGTATCACTAGGTGAAATTGTTACAGATGAAACCTACGTACTGCTGATGGAACTGTCGCTGATCGATGACGGCAGCTTTGACTATCAGCACTTTGCCGGTATCCTGCTGCTGCTTTTGCTCCTGCTTTTTATTGCCTGGTTTTATCTGAAAAGCTACGATCACGAGCTGTTCCGGGGTCGTAACGACTATGGTGCGCTGCTGCTTGCCATGCTGATCCCGTTTCTGGTATCAGCTTATATCGGCCGCCAGCTGCCGCTGGCACCGCCTATCTACTTTGCGGCTGTGCTGATCGCTGTTTACTTTAGTTTCCGTGCCGCTGTGATTCTTTCATTTCTTCTGATCGCGCTCGTTTTTCCAATCACGAATTTCGATCCTGTTTTCCTGATTGTCGCGGTCAGCGGCAGCATCGTGGCTGCTTTGTTTACCAAGGGCATTCTCAGAAAAGATAATTACGCGTTTATTATTCTGGCAACAGCGGGCATCAATTTTCTGGTGACCTTCTCACTGGGCCTGCTGCAAAAAGACAGCTGGACCAATATAACGATTAATTGTGCCTATACCGCTTTCAGCGGTGCCTTGTCGGTGATAGCCGCGATTGGCATCATGCCCTTGTTTGAAATGCTTTTTAATACGGTATCACCGCTCAGGCTCATAGAGCTGTCGCAGCCGGGTCATCCCCTGCTGCGCCGGCTGTTTGTTGAAGCGCCGGGAACGTCACAGCACAGTATGATGGTCGCCAACTTATCCGATGCCGCGGCATCTGCAATCGGCGCGAATCCGCTGCTGGCCCGGGTAGGTTCTTATTATCACGATATTGGCAAACTAGAAACCCCTCATCTGTTTATTGAGAACCAGGAAGGTGAGAACCCGCATGATCATATGATGCCTGATCACAGCGCGAAAGTTATTTTATCGCACCCTGACGCTGGTCTGCGGATTGGTAAACGCTATAGGCTGCCATCCGCTATTTTACGGATCATACATGAGCATCATGGTTCTACCTCACAAGCCTATTTTTATCACAAAGCACAGAAAATGGCAGAAGCAGGCAAAATGCCGGAACCGCAGGCCAATGACTATCGTTATCACTGCCCGATCCCCTCAAGCCGCGAGTCTGCAATTGTCATGCTGGCCGATTCACTGGAAGCGGCGATGAAATCGGCCAATCTCGGCAGCCTTAAGGAGACGGAGGGGCTGCTTAAGAAAATTATCAAGACAAAAACCGACCAGGATCAGCTGGCTGAATCGGGCCTGAGCTTTCGCGATCTGGAACTGATCAACAAAGCGTTTATGCAGGTATACGCCGGCCACTTTCATGAAAGGATTGCATACCCAGATGATCGTTCGTCACGTCAACCGGCAAAGCAAACATAAGATAGGCGCCTGGAATCAGCTGACGAAGCAGGTACTGCAGCAGGCGGGTGACCTGGCCCTTCCAGCCATCGTTTTTAAGGACGCTGCGGTTACACCACAGCTGACTGTGATCTGGGCTGGTCCGCGCGTGATACGCCAGATGAACCGTGAGACAAGGCAAATCGACCGCCTGACCGATGTGCTATCATTTCCACTTCTTGAATGCGAGGCAGGCAGTCCAAAAAAGCAGCTGGTTATTACTGACTTTGACCTCACTTATCTGCCTGACTTTGTTCTGCCGCTGGGTGATATCGTACTCTCGGTTGATCAAGCGCTTGAGCAGGCAAAAGACTATGGGCATTCGATGGAGCGGGAAATTGCGTTTCTTTCCGTTCACGGCCTGCTTCACCTGATTGGCTATGATCATCAGACAAAAGAGCAGGAATCAAAAATGCGAGCACAGCAACGCTCTATTATGCAAATACTTGGCATTAATAGAAAGGAAGGATCCGATCAATGACGACCTTTGAAGAAAATGAGAAAATGACTTTTGCGGCAGATCATCTGTCTGACCGGCCACAGCATGAACCAGACGACTTTCGTTCCGGTTTTATCAGCCTGATCGGCCGCCCGAATGTTGGCAAATCAACTTTGCTGAACCATCTGGCCGGGATGCAGCTGGCGATTACGTCTCCCAAGCCGCAGACAACCAGACATATGATTCAGGCAGTTTTGAATGAAGAGAAAAGCCAGATGGTTTTTCTGGATACCCCCGGGATGCACCGGCCAAAAACAAGGCTTGGCAGCAGCATGAAAGCGGCCGTCCAGACCGCGATCAGACAGGCAGATGTCATTGTTATTCTGGTTGACGCCAAAGCAGCCACAGGTCCAAAAGCTTTCAAGGGGATTCCGGATACTGAAAGTGATATTATAAGAGCGGCTCAGGCACGGCATGTTCCTATGATTCTGGTTTTCAACAAAGTGGATCATGTGAAAAAGGAAGATTTGCTGCCCCTCATATCACTTTACTCTCAAGCGTATCAGTTTGAGGCGATTTTACCGATTTCGGCCAGAACAGGTGATGGTTCGCAGTTGCTGCTCAGTGAGATCAAGCGCCTGCTGCCTGTAGGGCCGCGTCTATTCCCGGTAGACATGATTACCGACCAGACGGAACGCGGACTGGCCTCGGAGCTGATTCGCGAGCAGCTGCTTTATCAAACTGAACAAGAAATTCCGCATGGCATTGCAGTTGATATCGAGCAGTTTGAAGAACAGTTTCACGAGGTAACAGGGGAGCGTCAGCGGGCTTCAATCCATGCGGTCATCTATTGTGAGAAAGATACACACAAAGGAATCATCATCGGCAAAAAAGGCGCTATGCTAAAAGCGATTGGCACATCTGCGCGTCAGCATATTGAGCAGATGCTGGACTGTCCGGTATATCTGGAACTTTTTGTCAAAGTGCGTGAAGACTGGCGCAACCGGCCTGGCATGCTGCGCAGTCTAGGCTATGACAATCATGATCAGTCATAAAGGTTTATAAAATGCATCACATTAAAACAAAAGGTTTTGTGCTTCGCGTCAAGCTTTTTGGCGAGGCAGACCGGCTGGTCAGTATCCTGACACCTGAAATGGGACTGGTTCGTGCTTTCGCCAAAGGCGCCAGGCGCCAGCGCAGTCCGCTGCGCCTGGGTACACAGGATTTTGTTCTGGGCGTGTTTGATCTTTTTCAGTATAAAGACCGGCAGCAAGTTGATTCTGCCGAGGTCATTGAACCTTTTCTGGCGCTGCAAAATGATATGAACCGGCTGGTCTGTGCGGCGCATCTGGCAGAGGTGCTGCATGATGCGTCGGAGTTTGATCAGCAGCAGCCTGATCTGTATGCACTGTGCGGTTACAGCTTTCAGGCTCTGCAGACAAGGGATGATCCTGTTTTGGCGGTTCATGTCGCACAGATGCGAGTACTGGCCCTTCTGGGTCTGTCGCCCAGGCTTGACGACTGTGTGGTCTGCGGCCGCTCTTTTCAAAACAAGGTTACTTCGCCGGAACAAAAGCAGGCGCATTCTGCCGGGCTGCCCGCAGCCGGTCAGCATACCCCGTTGTTGCTAAAAGAAAACGATCATGAGCGCACGCTTCCTGATCAAAGCAATGCTGAAACCCCACATCCTGAAGAAAGCGTTTCTGACGAAAAAAGCGGCCAGTCAGCGGCTTTTTTCAGTGTCAGCAGCTGCGGTGCTGTTTGCAGTAAGGCCGCCTGCCGGCGACAGGTATCTGACCTCAGCCGTCTTGCGGAAGGGACAAATGCCTGTTTGCGCCACAGCCTTTCAGCGCCATTTGGCAAGCTGTTTAACTTCAGCCTGAAACCGGCGGTAAGACAGGCTTTTATTGAACTCTCACAGGCATATCTGGTGCATCAGATGGAAAA
>SLHU01000115.1 GCA_007135995.1 Clostridiales bacterium
ATAGCCAGATTCATAACAGCGATGCCGGCATCGATCAGGTTATCATTTGATTTTGGCATACTGATAAAGACCACCAGCGGCGCACCGTAGAAAATGCTTTCATGCCGTTTTTTCATCCGTTCAATAATATCCTGCTGATTTTCTCTTTTAAAAGAAGCAAAGGCTGCGTCATTCACTTTCGTGATCAGTTCCTGGTTTGTAACAAATGCAAAATGCCAGGATTGCTGATTCATGCCGGTGGGTGAGGCAAGCGCTGTCTGGGCCAGCTGCTGCAGCTGTTCGCTGCTCAGCCGGTCTGACTTGAAGTTTCTGATGCTGCGCCGGTTGAAAATATTTTGCATCGTTTCATTCATGATAGGCCTCCTAAGATTAAATTTTCAGCCCTGTAAACACTGAAGCTGCAGGCTGCAGAAGGAAAAAACTTATACCAGCATTGTGCATCAGGCTGGTATAAGTTTCAAGTACTGTTTGTGAACTGTACACTGCAGGATCTGGTTACTCTTCTATCACCAGCGGGATCAGAGGTCCGTAGCCGGCTTCTTCCATTTCATCAACTGGAATAAAGCGCAGCGCCGCGCTGTTGATGCAGTAGCGAAGCCCGCCCATGTCCTGGGGCCCGTCATCAAAAACATGACCCAGATGAGAATCACCTGCCCTGCTTCTGACTTCAGTTCTTACCATGCCATAGGTCTTGTCAAGCAGCTCCTCAACCACAACCGGATCAATCGGCCGGCTGAAGCTTGGCCAGCCGCAGCCTGCGTCAAATTTATCTCTTGAACTGAAAAGAGGCTCGCCGGTTACAACGTCCACATAAAGGCCTGGTTCATCAAACTGGTCGTATTCACCTGTATAAGGCCGTTCTGTACCACTTTTCTGGGTAACCCTGTACTGCTCATCTGAAAGAGCCGACCGCAGCGACGCGTCATCGGGTTTCACATAAAGCGACGCGTCCAGTACTTCCTGAAGCTGGCCAGACTGTTTGCTGTCTGCCAGGTCCGGGCTGATCATATCATCCGCACTGTCTTCGGAGGGCAGACTATCAAACGATATGTGACAATATCCGCCCGGGTTCTTCTCAAGGTACTTCTGATGATAGTCTTCAGCAAGGAAATAGTGTTCCAGCGGTACGGTTTCCGTAACAATGGGTTTGTCATAGTTTTGCTGCTGTGTTTCAACAACCCGGCGGATCACCGTCAGGTCTTCCTCATCAGCATAATAGATGCCGGTCCGGTACTGGCTGCCAACATCATTGCCCTGTCTGTTCAGTACCGTCGGATCAATAATCTCAAAAAAGTAATCCAGTAAAGTCTCCAGCGCCAGTCGCTGCGGATCGTACCGTACATGAACGGCTTCCGCGTGACCGGTGTTTTTGTAGCAGACTTCCTCATATGTCGGATTTTCTGTGTTGCCGTTTGCATAGCCAACGGTTGTTGCAGCGACACCGGGTATACGCTCGAGATAGGCTTCAACGCCCCAGAAACAACCGCCTGCCAGCCAAATGTCATGCAGCTCAGCCTGGCTGTAATCGATCGTTAAGTTTGGGTTTTCAGGTAAATAGCTATTCGTGTTCATACTATCAGCTTCTTTCTGCTCTTGATTGGTATCTTTTTGGCCTGCGCCTGCAGCAGAGCAGCCCGCAGTTAAGGCCAGCAACGCGGCCATCAGCAAGACCAGCCCTTTGATCGTTATTCTCATTTTATCACATCTCTTTTTTTCACGAGTCATTTTGGTCTGACTCAAAAATCACCCTTGTTCATCCAGCCCGGATACTTGTCATAAGCTGGTCAGCGTGACTCTGGTGTTAACTTCTGAATGCTTATTTGGTTACTATTTATACTGATTATAATTATTATAACATGTACAATCAGGTTTTGTATAGAATGGCAGACCGTATGTTTCGTACCTTGATCGGTCTCACCAGGTTATCCCGTTTATCCTGATCAGCATCGATCCGCTAAATGCTATATAATAATAGTGATCATGTGGTCTGGCAGATCATGCAGATAAGCCTGTGAGCCGGGAAAAAGATGATAGATAACAACTAAACAGACAGGAGATGAACATTTTGCAGACAACAATTAAACGAAGAAAACTAGGAAGAACAGGTCTTTATGTTTCCGAACTAAGTTTTGGCGCGATGAATCTGAGAATGCTGAAACATTTTGATGAAGCGCATGCTATGGTCAATTATGTGCTGGATCAGGGTGTGAACCTGATTGATACAGCCAGAGCATATAAAGGTGACATCGCGCCAGGCGTAACTTTGGAAAGTGAGCGGGTTGTTGGCCAGGTCATCCGCGAGCGGACAGATTTGGACGAACCGGTCGTGATCGTCACCAAAGGCCATGCCTATACAATTCCCGACCTGGAAAAAGATCTGGCTGACAGCCTGAAAGCGCTGGGCGTCAGTGGGAAAGGCAATCTGAAAATAGGTGACAACCGAATAAAACTGGTTTATTTCATTCATGGGATCAGCACTGAACGCTGGGAGACCGTCAAGACATCGGGCGTGCTGGATCGGCTCCAGGATCTGAAAAAAGAAGGCGTCATCAACTATATCGGTTTTTCAAGCCACTACCCCTTTGCCTCAGAGATCAAGGAAGCGATCGATACAGGCATCTTTGATGTGGTGGAGCTTCCTTATAATATTTTTAACCGCAGCCTGGGTGAAGACGGTGATATCAACCTGTTTGAGTATATCCATGAGCAGGACATCGGTCTGATCAACATGAAAGCCTTTAATGGTAATGGTATGGTGCCGCTTTATCAGGTCATCAAAGAACACATCACCATAGATTACCAGGTGATGCTGCGTTTTTGCCTGACCAATCCCTGCATGACGACCGTTGACGCCGGCACCCGTTATCCGGAGGAGTTTTCACTCGATATGCAGGTCGCTGCGGGTGAGCGGTATACGGAAAAGCAGCTTTCAGAACTGAGGACAGAAGCAGACAAAGTTGCCAGTCGCATGAAAAATGTCTGTCGTGAGTGCATGCATTGCCTCGAAAAATTTGCGTGTCCGCAGCAGATTGATTTTCCACGTGTGCTTTCCTTGTATTCTCGCTACTCATTTCTCAGCTGGCAGGGTAAAGATACATCCGAGCTGAGCGCGGCGTATCAGCAGCTTGATCAAAATGGTGCAGACTGCATAGAATGCGAAGAATGTCTGCCCTGGTGCGAGTACAGGCTTAATATTCCTGAGCTGCTGAAAAAAGCAGACCAGGTTCTATAAAAATGGCTGGCTGGCATCACAAACATGCAGACGGTTCTTTCGAAACAATGTTTATATGATGCCGGCTGATAACCCTTCTTCTACACATCGTCACTTTTATCATGTGTCCTGACCGCCTGCATGGCAGGCTGGCAGCCGGTAAAAACGGAGGAAGCGATATGAAACTTTTTACAACAGCAGGCGAAATGGATTTATCTCAGGTGAATCAGATGCTGCCGCATGAGCATGTTTTCACTGATCTTCGCCAAAGCAATACACCCGGGTTCGGAGAAGCGGATCCTGAAGATGTGATCGCGCTGACCGGACCGGCTCTGGCCGATCTGAAAGCCCGGGGCATTAATGTTATGGTTGAAGCGACGCCGGTTGGTGTCGGCCGGCGGACTGACATCCTCAAGGCGGTCTCACAATCGCAGGATTTTCCTCTGGTTGTTCCGACCGGTATTTACCGTGAACCCTGGGTTCCCCGGTGGGCCATCAACGCGCCCGCGGAGGCGCTTACCGAATGGATGATAAGCGAGCTAAGCAATGAGATTGAACAAACCGGCATCAAGGCAGACTGGATCAAGATCAGCGCCGGAGATAACGGCATAACAGCGGTTGAGGAGAAAATACTTCGCGCCGCGATACGGGCAGCGAAAACCTGCGGCGCGGTGATCGGCAGCCATACGATCCGTGGTGAAGTGGTCTCGCAGCAGGTTGATATTATTGAGGAAGAAGGCTATGATCCGCGTCGCTTCATCTGGATCCATACGCAGGCTGAACCAGACACAAAGCTGCACCTGAGCCTGGCGGCCCGCGGTGTCTGGCTCGAGTTTGACGGAATCGGCGGCGGAGCTTCCGATGAACAGTACCTGGGCTGGCTGGACAGCGTATTTGACGCAGGGTTCGGCAAGCAAGTGATGATCAGCCAGGATCGCGGCTGGTTTGATCCCGCGCATCCCGGCGGTGAGCATTTCAAGCCTTATACGTATCTTTCAGATGTGTTTCTGCCTAAGCTTAAGGCGCGCGGTCTGGGGGCATCCATCAGTCAGCTGATGCGGGACAACCCGTTTAACGCTTTTGCCCGCTGATGCCGGCAAAACTAAAAGAAGCTGTTCATGCCAGACAGGTCAAAGTCACTGACGGGCAAGGCTATCTGTTGTTTTTGTTTTGCTGACTGATAAATTGCCAGCACATGTTCAACGGCCTTCATCCCGGAAAAACCGTTCGCGAGCGGTTCACGCTGCACGCGGATGGCTTCCAGCAGATCTCCATATAAGGCAGTGTGCGGGTTTTTTAGAACCGTAAAGCCTTTCAGGCCGAATTGCTGGTAGGTCTGCCTGACAAACTTTTTAAGATAAGCACCGGTCATTTTTTTGCCGGCTCTGTTTCTGACCATAATACGGGGTTTACCGGCCAGGATACTGCCTCTGATCTCACCTTCACTGCAGCATATATAAAAGGATGCTTCCTGCTGGTCCGGATCGGTGTTTGTTGTTCCCTCCAGCTGACAGTACACCTGCCCGGTCATTTTAAGGATCGCCATGCCAAAATCTTCAGCCTGCATCTGATGAACCTGCCGGTCAATCATGCCGCAGACGTCTGTAACCGATTCGCCCAGCAGCCAAGTCATCAGATCGAGCGCGTGGATGCTCTGGTTCATCAGGGCACCGCCGTCGGCCTGCCAGGTGCCGCGCCAGCCCGCCTGGTCATAGTAAGCCTGGTCATGACCCCATCTGACTTTGACATCACCATACAAGATCCGGCCGAACACACCCGCCCGCAGATCCGCTTCAAGTGCCTGCACCAGCGGGAAAAACCGGTAGATGTGCCCGACAGCAATTTTTCGGTTCTGCTTTTCAGCCAGCATCAGCATCTGCCTTGCCTGTTCAAGATTGAGCGTTAAAGGTTTTTCAACCAGCACATGACTGCCACTTGTCAGCGCTTTGCAGGCCAGTTCGTAATGACTGCCGCTGGGGGTAGTGATCGCGGTCAGTTCAGGTCTGACCTCTTTTAGCATCTGGTCACTGTCACGGTAAACGCGCACTTGTTTCTGCATCTTTTCCGGCAGACCACTGTTTTTCAGCAACAATCGCGCCGCTGCCTCGTTCTGATCAACAACAGCCTGCAGGTTTAAATGCTCTTTATGAAACAGGGCCGCTTTTAAGTGTTTTTTCGCGACAACACCGCATCCGACGATTGCGTACGATAATGTAGACATGAAGGTCTCCTCCGTTAGCTTTTGTGTTCCGACAGCTTTTTTTCTGACCTCTTTGTGCTTCGATCGTTTTTGTACTCCGACAGCTTTTGTATTTCGATCGCGCTTGTATTCTGATCGCTTTTTTACTTTGACTTCTTTGTATTCCGAGTTTGTCTTTATACTGATCACTTTTTTATTCTGATCACTTTGCATACCGGCCGTTTATATTGCGCTATAAATGCCTTTGTACATGCCAATGGCTTTTCCCGCCATACACAGGCGCGCACGTCAACGTGCCCATGTTTATGAGGGTTTTTTGATCGCTGCGTTTATCCGGCGGTATTCTCTTGGGCTGTATTCCATCTTTTTTTTGAAGACACGTGAAAAGTAAAACTCATCCGTAAACCCCAGTTCTGCTGCGATCTGCTGAATGGTCAGGTCACTGAGGAGCAGCCGCATCGCTGCGGCCTGAATCAGCCGTCCGCTGATATACTGATTTAAAGTGATCCCGTTATCGTCCCGGAAGCGGCGGCGCATGGTCTCATAGGCATGACCAAGGGCTTCGCACACGTCTTTGCCGCTGAGTCTGGCCGACAGATGTTCCTCAATATAGGTAAACACGTCTTTATAGCTGTCGGTCAGTTCTATACGGCGCTCAAGCTCCGGAAGGCCAGAGCGGATAAAACGTGCGAGGCTGTCATAAGCCAGGCTTTTAAACATCAGAAGATCGGTTATCTCACCGCCTTGAAACATTTTAATCAGCCGGTCTAAAAAACGCATCATCCAGTGATAAAGTCAGACACTGGTTGATCCCTTCCAGCACTTCAATGCCGGCATACTTCAGGCTGAAGTGAAAATAAAATTTTTCTATCCTGCTGCTGGTTCTCAGATTCACCTGCGCATAAGGCGGAA
>SLHU01000253.1 GCA_007135995.1 Clostridiales bacterium
ATATTGACTTTAATAAAAAAAGAGATGCTGAAGCGGCAGGCCTTATATTTTATCCGGACCGCCAGGCATTTCTGGATCAGTCTGATATAGACATTATAATTATCGCAACACCTAACCAGTTTCACAGGGATTATTCCATTGAAGCGTTGAACGCCGGATTCAATGTTGTCTGCGAAAAGCCAGTTACCCTCAACACCGCTGAACTGGACGACATTATTGCTGTATCCAGGCAAACAGGCAAATTCTTCACCATCCACCAGAATCGCCGCTGGGACGCTGATTACCTGATGCTTGAGCGCGTTCTTTCAGCCGGGCATCTGGGTAAACCAATAGCCATAGAATCAAGAGTGCTGGGGCAGCGCGGGATTGTCTTTGGCTGGCGCGCTGATCCGGCTTATGGCGGCGGCATGATGTATGACTGGGGTGTTCATCAGATTGATCAGGCTTTGCAGCTGCTGAAAAACCAAAAAGTCGTGCGTGTTTTCTCACAGCTCTGGTCAGTCCACACACCGCTTGTTGACGACTATTTTAAGCTGGAAATGGTTTTTGACAATCAGACATCTGTACATATAGAATGCGGTGTATTTTGCCTGGAGAAACTACCCCGCTGGTTTGTTTACGGCGATAACGGAACGCTCAAAATCAATGATTTTTCAGCGAAATCGACCCGTGTATCAAGGATCAATCATGAGTACGCGGTGGAGGTATCACACGGGGTTGATCCTTTGGTGGGGACAAGCAGAACCATGGCCCCGCTAAGGCCCGAACAGATTTATCATGTTGAGCTGCCAGTCATAGAACCTGACGAGAATGCTTTCTATAAAAACGTTGTTTTGGCCTGCAGTGGTGAAGAAGAACTGGCGGTAAGTCCGGAAAGTGTCCGTCGAACGATGCAGGTTGTAGATGCAGCGTTCCTTTCAGCAAAAAACCGGCAGTCACTTGAAGTTCTGATCTAAGCGCCAGTTGGTATTTCGCCAGATGAACGGCATGAAACAAAGAAAAATCTTGCCAGTTTGAGTTTAATCAAGTAACTGTTAAGGTAAATCAGGTCCGGCAGCAATCCGAGGTGATCATTGAATCATTTATCTGAAAAAGCTGAAAAGCGTGTGATCATCCTTCTGGTTTGTGCGGTTATCTTTAACTTGTTCGTTTCTGCTTCAATTGCCTGGGGAGGACTCCCGTTTGACCTGTTTACACTTCGGTTTGCGGGCGGCTTTTTTTTACTGGTGTTTGTCTGCCTGCATGGCTGGTACCGCTATGGCTGGCAGACAATGCTTATTTTCTTTGGCATTACGCTGGCAATCACCTGGTCGGCGGAGTCTTTGAGCATTGAAACGGGCATCCCCTTTGGGAACTTCCATTACACGGATTTGCTTGGTGACAAGATAGGGCATGTCCCCATCTTAATCATTCCAGCGTATTTTTTTAACGGTTATCTCGCCTGGACACTAGGAAATTTATTCGCAGGCAACCTGACCGCAGGTATGCACAGGAAGGATGTCGTTCGCGTTCCCTTGATCTCAACAGTGATCATGGTCATGTGGAATCTGAGTTTTGATCCGATCATGTCAACGATTGAAGGAAACTGGGTATGGCATGACGGCGGGTTTTATTTTGGTGTGCCCTTATCTAATTTTATTGGCTGGTTTATAACTGTCTTTCTGGTGTTCCAGCTGTTTTCATTCTTTCTTCTCTGGTCAGGTCACTTTGACGTACCATCACTCAGAATGTCGCACTGGTACCTTTTTCCCTTTATGTACATGGTACAAGGACTACCTTCAATTCTTTATTCTTTCTTCCGGGAAAACGATGCAAACATCTATCAGCCGATTGCCTTAATCACGTTTCTGACGATGTTTCTGCCGGCGATCGCCAGTATTTTTGTCATTCGATACCGCATAGCCGCTAAGGCGTAAATTCCTTGTTTTAGCGATGGGGCGTTTCAGACTGCCTGTGAACGGATATGACTTTGAATCTCAGTGCGCAGTTTGTCAATAAATTCAACTTCATCTGCCTTTTTGAGTTTCTCTGGATGGATCGGTTTTGATATAACGCAGTCTACCTGCGCTGAAGCCACTCTTGAGCCGTCTTTCGCAAAGGCCTTATAGGAACCGCTGATGCTGACCGGAACAATTGGCGCGCCGCTTTTTGTAGCCAGCCGCAGCCAGCCGCGCTGAAAGCAGGCGGTCTCCGCGCCATCATTCAGATGCCCTTCCGGAAAGACAACCATGGAATGTCCCTGCTTGAGATATTCTATCGCCTGATTAATGCAGCCAGATGACTGGCGCGCGTTGTTGCGGTCAATAAAAACACAATGGATCTGTTTCATCCAGGTCCTGATAATCGGATATTTCAGTACTTCGACGATTGATATGAATCCTTTTGGCTTTGGTATATAGCCGTGGATGATAAGGCTGTCCATATGCCCCTGATGGTTGCTGACAAACAAAACAGCCCCCTGATCGGGTATGTTTTCCAGGCCGGTGATTGTCACTGTAGAACCGGTAAGTCTGAACAGATATCTGGCGATGCGCTGGCTTCCGCGGTTGGCCAGACGATCTTTAAGATCTGTCCTTCCTCTTAGCTCATAATACTTCAAGCGCAAAAGCATGGGATATGACAAAATCAAACCTGCCCAGCCCAGAAAATACCACATAAACGTTCTCAACATATTGTACTCCATTGAAGGCATTTCCGATTTGGTACCACGTACCGTATCGGAAGGATAATGCAAATTGGCGGTCTGCTGATCTTTAGTCAGCTGAAACTTTGACAATAAAATTTCTCTGACGTGATCCGTCAAATTCACAAAAATAAACAGCTTGCCAGGTGCCCAGCAGGAGCCGGCCGTCTTCTAGTATAACGCTGCAGGCTGCTCCCATTGCCGACGCTTTGAGGTGGGCGGTTGAGTTTCCCTCATAATGACGAAACGCTTTTTGCTCCGGATATGCTTTGTCAAGACCCAGCAGCAGATCATGGACAACATCCGGGTCAGCGTTTTCATTGATTGTTACGCCGGCTGTTGTATGCGGGATGAAAACATGGACAATACCTGACACAATACCAGTTTCAGCGGCAGCGCTTCGCACCTGATCTGTAATATCGACCAGGCAGTTTTTTTGAGGGGTTTTAATTGTAAATGTCTTGATCATATATACCTCACTGTTTTTCTTACTCCATTATCTAAGATCAGGCGCAATTTGTAAAACAAAGGCTCAGTAAGAAAAGAATATATATTTGTCTTATTATTACACATGCGCCTTCTTTATTCATAATATTTCGCAGAAACGTCTGCGCAGTTCCTTCAGGTGGCGGACGGCGTGACGCTGCCCTTTTTTGAACGGATGTTTCCATTGCCGGCCCTATCCGGGCCTTTACGTTTCACATAGCGCTGCAGACTCAATGATCGGGCGGCTGGAACGGATGCGCAGCGTATGAATCTCATGAGGTTTTAAACGCAGCGTATGGCTCAGGCCTAAAACAGGGACGCGCAGCACAGCCTTTGCCGCGACGCCTGCGCCTTCGTGCAGTCTTACAATGAACCCGTCTCCGTCTTCAGCCGGTTTAAATGCCGTCATCTGAACAGTATCGCTGTCAAGCTGCAGCGCCGGTGGTTTGATTTCACCTGTGCCCGGAGGGTAATAGGATAGTGTGAACGGGCGCTCGTTATGAACCAGTGCCTCCCTGTCTACCGCCTGCATTCTTCTGGCCGCTGACCCGCCGTTGATCCAGAAGCGATACAATCGCTCGCCCTGATCAATATGCGGTGAAAAACGATCCTGGGGCATGACCGGACGGGTGCCGATCGGATGCGCGGCATAGCCTGGTGAGCGAAGCAGTGAAAGACGCAGTTCACCATCCTTGGCATCCAGGCCATAGGTGCCGTCGTTGATGCAGGTGAATGCAAGTTTTTGTTTCCTGCTGACCAGCGCTACCCACTTTTGAGCAACCGCTTCATCACCGGTGACAGGTATTTCTTCTGAGCCGCAGGCAATCTGGCCGATACATGCAGCGTCAGACAGACTGGTTGGTACAGCCAGTTTTAGAAATCGGCGTTTCTCATTCCAGAAAACACGCATCTCAATTTCAATTTCAGTGCCGCTGGCAGGAATTTTGTACCGCTGGCAGATCATGGATGAACCGTACGCGAAGACCGCTTCAACTACGGTGCGCACAGAGCCGTGCTCGATGACCCGCACCGGCTCGATTAATGCGTCTTCCAGACCGGAAAACCTCGTGCCGGCTTCAGGTGACATGAGGCAAAAGCGTCCGGCTTCCTGGCGAAAGCCATGGACATGCATGCCCCAGGGGTCGTCGTCATCTTTCATGACTAAGGCAGCAAAAGCGCCGGGCTGCAACATATTGCTGCCATCAATGGAGCAGACATCCATCAAGCCGGTCTTTGTGCTGATGGCAACAGTCAGCTGGCCGTTGTCGATCTGAATGCTGCCGTCCTGCGCTGGCAAAGCGGGCCTGGGTCTGGCCGCGACCCGCTCAAAACGGCAGGTGAAACGGTTCATGGAAAAGGGTTCGAGCCGGGCCTTGAAAACGGCGCATTTACGCCAGTCAAGGTTAATATTGCTTGCTTCCTGTTCTGTCTGGCATGGAAGCAGTTCACCATCTTGCTCGATCTGTGCCAGAGAAAATGAATCGGACCAATTCTGGTCTGCCAGCTGAAACTCACAGCTGAAGATTCCTTCAACTGGATGAGGGTGTGAATTGTAAATGAAAATCGGTATTTCGCCTTCTGAGGCTTTTTTTTGGCCGCTGAGCAGCGCTGTGAAGGCAAGCATCCGGCTGCGGGACATCTCTTCCAGACCGTGATGAAGGACCCGCAGTGACATGGCCTCGACGGGTTCTGTGGAAGAGCCGGGCAGAATATCGTGAAACTGGCTGAACATCAGGTCTTTACGCGCTTCTGACAAATTGGCCAGACAATGAGCACCTGTTGGCATCAGGCCTGTAAGCATGGCTGCCGAGATCATTTTTTCTCCCTGATACAGCATGTTTTCCAGGGCGCGGTGCATTTGCTTGATCCGGATCTGTGAGGTATAGCAGCCAACAGCCCAGGGATTAAGCGAACGATTAAAAACCGGAAACGCAGAATCGCAGGTGAATCGCCCGGCAAAATAGTCTTCAGGCGTGCTGTGAAGACAGGTAATCTCGGGATGCGTTTCTGAAAAATGACGAATCGCCAGCAGATCTTCTCGAGAAGGCCCGCCGCCGTGATTGCCAATTCCCCACAAAAGCAGGCCTTCGTCCTGTCCGCTTTTGGCCTGCAGATAGCGTTCCAGTTTTGCCAGGATTTCGCCGCGCTGGCTGTTATAGCCTTCAAAACCGCGATGCACAGCGATACTTGAGTCAGCCAGCCCTTTCCAGACAAATTCGTCGTCAGGCAGCTCGCAGTCTTTTTGTCCCGGACGTGTGACAATATAGCCGGTGTAGCCCGCCTGCTCAAGAATCTGAACCAGGCCCAGTGAATGGCCAAACGGATCGAAATTAATCGCGATGGTCGGTTTTTTAGCGAATTTTTCAAGAAAATACTGTCTTCCAGTCAGAATCTGGCGGATAAACGATTCTCCGGAAGGCATGTTGCAGTCTGGCTGAAGATACCATCCGCCCATTATGTGCCAGCGCCCGGCAGCTGCCAATGCCTGGATTCTGGAAAAAAGTGCGGGCTCATACTGCTCAACCCACTGATAAAGAACAGCCTCATTGTGATTAAACACAAAACCGTCACACTGCTCGCAAAAATCAGCCGCGATACGGAAGGTCGATACCGCCTCGGCTGCCCCTTCCTCCCACTCCCAGAGCCAGACGGGATCAAGGTGGGCATTGCAGATCAAATAGACTTTGTTCATCATTTTCCACAGCCACGGACACCCGCTGCCTTCAGGTGGCAGGCGCAGCGGCGCTCTCCTTTCTTAACCTTGTCATTATCTGCCGGCACCCTTTCCAGTCAACTTATTATAGGCCGGCTACTACCGTTTTTTCACAACCACAGCATGATCATAACGTTCAGCTTCCACAATCAGTCAGCCGTTTTCTTCTGCGGCTCAACCAATATCAAGCCAGGCAGCGCAGTTATGAAACTTCCGCTGCTTAAAAACAACCTGGATTCGGGTTTCTCGTGGCCGTCCTGCAGAAGGTTTCTCGTGGCCGCCCTGCAGAAGGTTTCTCGTGGCCGTCCTGCAGAAGGTTTCTCGTGGCCGCCCTGCAGAAGGTTTCTCGTGGCCGCACTGCAGAAGGTTTCTCGTGGCCGCACTGCAGAAAGGTTTCTCGTGGCCGTCCTGCAGAAGGTTTGAG
>SLHU01000052.1 GCA_007135995.1 Clostridiales bacterium
AAAACCGCTGCAGGGCACCCACCTGGCTAGATGCTAGGTGTCAAAAAAGGGGGGCGGCATTCCGGGCTTTTATTTTTACTAAATACCCGGGATCGTAAGATTTAAACACCCGGCAGTAAAACAACAAGGCTCTTTTACTTGTTCCTGTGTGCTGAACGCCAGCTGATGAGGAAGAAGGTGTCATGCATAACCGAATGAAAGATGCACCTGTCGTCTCCGGCAAGTTCAGAACATGTTACATGGATCGTATTATATTATAGATAGAAGGTATTTCTATGGGACTCTACTCCGATGCAAAAGCGATAGCAGAACGAGATCCTGCTGGCAAAAGCATCCTTCAAGTCATCCTTTTATATTCTGGCTTTCATGCGCTGTTCTACCATCGGATAGCGCACTGGTTTTTTCGCCGTCATCGTTATTTCATTGCCAGGTCCATATCACAGTTTAGCCGTTTTGTAACGGGGATTGAAATCCATCCGGGAGCAAAGATCGGTTCTGGGTTATTTATTGATCACGGCATGGGCGTTGTCATAGGAGAAACGGCAGAGATTGGAGATAACTGCACAATCTATCATGGGGTTACGCTTGGAGGTACAGGAAAAGACAGAGGTAAACGGCACCCGACAATTGGCGACAATGTGCTGATTGGGGCCGGGGCAAAAATCCTCGGCCCTTTTCGTGTTGGACAGTGTTCCATGATCGGAGCAAATGCCGTGGTTCTGTATGAAGTGCCTCCTTACGCCACTGTCGTGGGTGTGCCCGGACGTGTTATTAATCAGCGGCGGCAGATACCCCATAATATTGAGCTCGACCATGGCAACTCTCCTGATCCGGTTGAACAGGAAATCTGCAGGCTGCTCAAACGCGTCACCAATCTCGAAAAACAGCTGGGTATGAGCAGTGTCCACCAGCCGGGCAGCAAGTTCAAGGCAAATTGTCCTGAGCCAGAAGATTCTGAAGATTTTTCTGAAAGTAAAAATGAGCATTCAGCTGCCAGCGGGCAGAGAATAAATAAATAGCAGCGGAGGCTGACATAATGAGAATATATAATACGCAGACCAGAAAAAAAGAAGAATTTGAAACACTGGAACCCGGTGTTGTTAAAATGTATGTTTGCGGCCCGACCGTTTATAATTTCTTTCATCTGGGAAATGCTCGTCCTTTCATTACATACGATACAATGCGCAGATATCTGGAATATCGTGGTTATAAAGTTAAGTATGTCCAGAATTTTACCGATATTGATGATAAGATGATTGCCAGGGCAAACAATGAAAACATGACCGTAAGAGCATTGGCTGACCGCTTCATAGAAGAGTATTATCACGATGCGGATCGGCTCAATATCCAACGGGCGGATGCACATCCCAGAGCGACTGACTGCATCCCGACCATACTTGACATGATCAGAACTTTAATTGATAAAGACTATGCCTATGCTACATCAGATGGGGTTTATTTTGATGTAAGCAAGCACGAAGGATATGGCAAACTGTCAAATCATAAGCTTGAAGATTTGGAAGCCGGCGCCAGTGATCGGTTAAGTGGTGAAGATGACAAGCGAAACAACGCTGACTTCGCTCTCTGGAAATTCAAGAAAGAAGGAGAGCCTGCCTGGGAAAGCCCATGGGGTGATGGCCGACCGGGTTGGCACATTGAGTGCTCAGCCATGGTGAAGGCTTATCTGGGTGATACAATTGATATTCACGGCGGCGGACAAGATCTTGTTTTCCCGCACCATGAAAATGAGATTGCTCAAAGCGAAGCAGCGAATGAAAAGCCCTTTGTCAGATACTGGATGCACAATGGCTTTATCAATATTGATCATGAAAAAATGTCTAAATCAAGCGGTAATTTTTTTACAGTTCGTGACCTGGTAAAACACTATGACTATAAAATACTGCGGTTTTTCATGCTGAGCGGTCATTATCGAATGCCTATCAATTTTTCGGCTGATCTTCTGAAGGCAGCTGAGAACGGATGGAAGCGAATTGAGACATGTCTCGAAAATCTGAAGTTTATCAGTCAGACAGCGCCGGAACAATACACCGGCGAAGCCGCTGGAAAGGCAGAAGCGTTATTATCTGAAGACTGTGCAGCCGCCAAAAAAGCGTTTATTAAAGTGATGGATGATGATCTGAATACAGCGGATGCGCTTGCTGCCATTTTTGACTTGGTCAGATCGGCGAATACAGCGGTTAAAACAACAGGTATCAGCAAGGCAATCCTGCAACAGACAGCAGATCTGATGATTGAGCTGCTGGGTATTCTTGGTCTGAAGGCTGAGCAGGAAAATCACGTTCCAAAGCAGATTCTGGAACTTTTGCAGCAACGTTCTGAAGCAAAGAAAAACAAAGATTATGCTTTGGCAGATCGTATCCGTAATGAGATACAGTCGCAGGACTTTATCATTGAAGATACACCACAAGGGCCAAAGGTAACACATAAATGACACTGCCCGATATTAAAGATGATATAAGAGAGGTCCCGGTTTCTGTACTTGCCTATATTGGTGACGCAGTCTATGAGCTATATGTCCGGCTTCATTTTTATGGAATTGTCACCGGACATTCCGGAACGCTGCATCGTAAGTCAATCGATTATGTGCGAGCTTCTGCTCAGGCAAAGGCTGCCAGGCAGCTGATGCCATTTCTGACAGCAGAAGAAACAGCGATTTTTCGAAGGGGAAGAAACAGTCAAGCCTCCAGCATGTCTAAAAATGCCGACCCAGCTGATTACCAGGCTGCAACAGGATTTGAAGCCCTGGTCGGGTTTCTTTATTTAATGGGCGAGACAAAAAGAATGGAAGAATTGTTTGCCATGATATTTGAAGGTAATGTGTATGAAAAAAAGATCTAGCACGGATCAGCATGAAAATAGAGAAAATGGTTTATCGAAAGATCGTCAGCGTGATGAGCATCAGCTGGCAGAAGAGCGTCTTGAGGGCAGGAACCCTATTCAGGAAGCGATTAACGCGGGTCGCACGATCGACAAACTGTGGGTTGCCGACAGAGATGGGCACATGGATGCCGGGCTCAGCCGGATTATTCAGAAAAGCAAAGAAAATGGCGCGACAGTCGTAAAAGTTGAAAGACAAGTGCTGGATCAGATGTCTTTGACAAAAAACCACCAGGGCCTTATCGCGCAGGTAGCAGCTCATGCGTACATAGATTTTGATGATCTGGTTGCGACTGCTTTTCAGCAGACGAAGCAGCCCTTGCTGCTTTTGCTGGATGAGCTTAAAGATAGCTATAACCTTGGTTCTATTCTCAGAATTTCAGATGCGGCTGGTATTCAAGGTGTGATAATTCCGCAAAGACGATCGGTTTCTCTGAATGCCGCGGTGGCGAGAACATCTGCCGGCGCTTTGGAGTATGTTCCGGTTGCAAAAGTAACGAACATGACACAAACCATACTTTCACTTAAAGAACGAGGCTTCTGGATAGCGGGTACAGACGCGTCAGGCAGCCTTGACTACCATGAACTCAACTGGAATGGTCCGATGGCGATTGTCATTGGCAGTGAGGGTGAAGGCCTTGGGCCAGCGATCAGGAAACACTGTGACTATCTTATTTCAATCAGCATGCATGGCAAGGTTAATTCTTTAAATGCTGCAGTAGCCGCAGGTATTATTGTCTTTGAAGCTGTCTGGAATCGCGGGAAGCATCAGGAGTAAGATCCTGCTTGGCTGATCTTTTGCAAAGCCGGTCAGTTCATGAAGAAATGATGCTTGTGCAAGCGTGAAACAATGTAAGGGAATGAGTTTAGTATGCGTCATGATTCTTATAGAGAAGCAGATTATAAGCCAAATGAAGTCGAACTGGATCTGCTGAGCAGAGCGGCTGATGGAGACAGACAGGCTACAGAAGTCTTACTGATTAAGTACAAGTGGCTGGTTAGACAGAAAGCTGGTTCGATGTACATGAAAGGCGCTGGCCATGAGGACGTGATTCAGGAAGGAATGATTGGACTTTATCAGGCCATCATTGAGTATCAGCCACGGCATCGTGTCCCCTTCTCTGCGTTTGCTGCCTACTGTGTAACCGCACGAATAACTGATGCAGTCAGGAAATCATCCAGGCTTAAACATCAGCCGCTGAATGAGTCAATTTCTCTGCAATCTATCCAGCACAGCGAGGAACAAAGTCAACAGCATCTGCTTGACTTGTTTGCTGACAAAAGTATGCCGAATCCCGAAGCCACTTTACTTGAACGGGAAAATCTGATGTCTTTGCAGTATTTCATACAAAATGAGCTCAGTAAGCTTGAAAGACAGGTCGTTTTGCAGTTTCTGGAAAACCCGAAATATGAGCAGATCGCACATAATCTTGATTGTTCGCTTAAAACAGTAGATAATGCTCTCAGGAGAGCCCGCAATAAGTTTACTATTTTCCGCAAGTATGCAATAGATTTGAAAACAAAAGATCCGGGAGCCGGAAAATGAAAAAATATTTGTTAATCTTTATACTTATCATAAGTCTTACAGCGAACACTGGATGTACGCTTTTTTCTGAAGGGTTACGTTACTTTTCACCCGACCGTGACCGAAATACGGATATATTGGTTGATAATAATTATTTATCAATACATGTCCTTGTACAGAGAATTGTTGACAGCATTCGTTCAGACAGTGATTTAGAAAATTTATTTCAGTCGATCCCATCCAGACAGCGTGAAGGGGTGAATCTTGACCAGTATCAGCAGTATATTCGGCTATTGAGAAGGGGTATTACGGGTGATATCAGCTCATTTTCGATTATGGGGACCGATGAGCTTGAAGAGATTCAAGATGACATGATTGTTCAAAGACCTGATCAGGCATCGTTAATCAACGATATGAGAGGTGTCTGGCTCTATTTCCGTGAAATAGGCCGATACGAGGAGAAGTTCGCTATTTTCCTGGAGCAGGCAGATGGCAGTCCGCCGGTCCTTTCCTATGACTGGATCAGTCAAATTCTTTATCTTTCTGAGGTGTCCGTGCTTTATTTCGACGCGATTGATCGTTCAGATGTTGATGCGTTGACTGTTTTGTTAAGTCATGAGCAGCCGGATAGAACAACGGATATTTTGAAGACAAGAGCACGGCGTATTATTGATTATTATCAGAATAATGTCGGCACACGCCCCAGTGAATTCAGAGTACTCAAAGCTCAGATCGACTGTCTGCAGTTTGAAGCTTTCAGCGCTGCCAGCCAGGCACGTCAAACCGCTGTCAGCCGTGTCATTGAAATCAAATCGAAATCTGATCAGCAATATGAAATTAATGACACCATCCCTGATGAGATTCATCATCTGGATCTTAATGTCTTTTATTCAGAGCAGCACCTGTTCAAACTGGCATCGGTTGATTCAGAACGTCAGCCAGAAACAATTAGATCGAATGTATTTGAAAGTATTGTTGGAGAACCAATCAAACATAATGATAGTAATTGCAACGCTGTTGGCAATATTCAGCGTATAACGCTTTCGTATGACAGCATGGACATTCTTGTGGAGGGAACCTGTTTTCGGCACAGCAGATGGGAAGGCAGTGTCAGGCAGGTGCTCATTCATGATAGTCAATGCCGTCTTGGCTCAGGCATAAGGCCTGGACAAACAGTCAATGATATTCTGCGCCGTTATCCGTTTGCTGACGAAACCGGTTTCGTGATTGCCGGCCAGTTCGACGGTGGATCCGTTCAGATGATTTTTACGGTGGATGAAGATGACATAATCGAATCGATTGAGCTGAAAATAACAGATCGTTGAAATAACAGGCTCATATAAACAGGGTTTTTTATATCTAGAAGATAGGGGGAATCATTCAATGGTAAAAAAGAGTGAGCCATCACTGCTGGTAGATGCAGACGCATGTCCAATATCTGTGCGCATCAAACTGGAAAACGCGATGAGACGATATCAGATGCGCCTTATTTTTTTTACTGACCAGAATCATGAGATAAATCCGGGATACGGAGAAGTTGAGGTTGTTGCTCAAGGTCACGATGCAGTTGACTATGCATTGATTGCGCGCGTCATTCCAGGCGATATTGTCGTAACACAAGATTACGGACTTGCGGCACTCGCGATATCACGACGGGCCTACGCGATTCATCCAAGTGGTATGGAGTATACCAGTCAGAATATTGATTTATTATTGATGGAACGTCATTTGGCAGGGAAGGCTCGAAAGGCTGGCGAAAGATTTCGCAATCAAAAAAGAAGAAGTCATAAAGAGGATCATCATTTTGATAAACAGCTCAAAACAGTAATAGATAAAGCCATGCAGAATGCAAATTAAGT
>SLHU01000401.1 GCA_007135995.1 Clostridiales bacterium
AGCTGATCAACCAGGGCAGTTCTGAGATCAGCGTTATGTTTGGTGTTCGGGAAGAATACTGCAACTACGCGGTAAAAGAGCTATACAAAGAGTATTTTATGCGCTGACCCATACAGCACGGACGATTGACGCGTCTGCTGTACGGATGTTTGATATATAGAAAGACTGTTGCGCGGACGATTGACGTATCTGCACTACGGATGATTGACACATATAGAAAGACTGTTGCGGCTAAGGCCGGTTTTCAGCATCGTAGACAGATGACGCGTCAAAAAAGCGATCCAGCGCGTAATGTCCGCTGTTTCTTAACGAAAATCCGTTTATCGGTGTCTTATCGACGAAGTGATACTTCAATGCGTCTGTATCGGGTGTGACAAAGTATGGCCGAACACCAAGACTGCCAAATAAAACAAAGCCTTGTTCGCGCAGATACTGCGACCGTTCATCCGCTCCCGGAATAAACGCGCCATTAGGGTAGTTCAGCATCGTCACAGGCCCGGTCAGGCTGCCCACCTGGTTCAGCCATTTTTCAGTATCATCTATAATCCGCTCCAGAGAATGTTCACTGGCGTTTATATAGCCATACGTAGATGAGGCAAATACCCAGCCGGTCTCTTTGAGCCGCTGCATAATTGCCATGACTTCTTCTTTGTTGGCGGCAATATCCGCATCACTGAGGCTTTCCGGGTTATGGTTGTTCTCCTGTAATGAACGGTTTCGCTGATCCACCTGGCTTCGGTCAGTGACTTTGCCGAAAATGCATTCATAGCCGCTCAGTGATATGGTGCCCTTGGCTCCGTTCAGTGAGAAATCGGGATGCTGTCTGACAAAATTATCCAAAAGCCCGATCATCTCCCCTTCCCGGTCAACAACCCAGTCTCCGCGGGCATCCGGATACAACGCGCTCACGTCGCCGTTTTCATCAATCACCAGATCCCAGGCATTGCCTGTTTCACGCCGGCTGGCATAATAGTTCAGTCCGTCAATAACAAGGACCAGCGGTTTTTTGCCCGGAGGAACTTCAAGGGTCCGCCGCTTTCGATCCTGGTCATAGATGATATTGGAATCAATCAAAATATAGTCGTTTTCATAAAGCTGCCGCAAAATGGCCTTGAACTCAGCAGCCGTGATCATAGCGTCATTGGCGGTCACGGCATAGGCATCACCGTCAAAGGCGCGGTCGGTATCAATGATCAGCGGCCGGATGCTGATAAACTCCGGGTTCAGCTGTGTACGAACCAGTTCAGGCACATAGGGTCTGGCAGCTGACAGCATCGAAGCGATACGTGCATCATTTGGATAAACCTCACTCAGCCGTTCCAGAGATTCCACTGCAGAAAGATAGCGTCCGCCCTCTTTGAGTGTTTCAGCGATCTGTATCAAAGGGTCATACATCTGCGCTTCACAGGCTTCGATCCACAGCTGTGTCTGTTCGTGAACAAAGACGCCCATCGTGTCGTCATCCAGCACCTCCATGTAAAGCTCGTGCGCAGTCCAGTAATCGCCTTCATCGATGGCTGTCCTTGCCTTGCTGATATAAGGCTCAGCCATAATCATCTGGTCCATCTGGTCCGGCAGACTGCCGATTGCAGGCCGCAGATTGTCTAATGCGGCAAGCTGCTCAAAAACACGCTCAAGCGCAGGCCGGCTCACATCACCCGCTACAAACCCGGCGGCCATACGCCTCACTTCCTGAACGATATGAACAGCGGTCACTTCTTCCATATCAGCAACAAAGGCGATTTCCTGCTCAGTGAGCATTTGTCCGCTTCTCATTTTAACCAGCACGTCATCTATCTGTGACTGCGTGATCGCTTCTATTTCCTGCATCACCTGCTGATGACGTTCAGTATGCTGCTGCAGCGGACCTGATGCCAGAGCCCTTTCCTGAGCCCGGCGGTACAGGGATAAAGCCTCCTGATAGTCATGATCAGCCAGCGCTGCCTCGTATGTTTCTACAGCGCGCTCAATGCTCTGTTCAGTTCTGATCAGGTATGCTCCGGCAGCCAGCCCGGCAGCCAGTGCCAGAAATAAAGTCAGGACCAGAACCCGCCTGACCCATGAATGGCGAGTTTGCTCTTCATGAATATATATGTCTTTTGGCACGGGTCAGTCCTCCAGTTTCAGCTGCCTGTCAATTAAATCATCTGCTTTCAGATAAGTGCCCACAGCTGGCAGCTTACGTTTTTTATAACCGCGGGTATCTGTCAGATCTGAGTCTTTCAGGCGGATAAAGGTGACCACACGGCTTCCCTTTTTAGGTTTCATCACCTGAATGCCCTGAGTGCTGCGCGTGGTTTTAACTGGCACTGCCTGACTTTCAAAGACCATTGCCTTGTCAATATCACTGGCAACAAAAAATTCGTCTTCTTCATCCGGTGCCAGATAATGCATACTCACCAGAGGAGATTTTGCGTTATAGGCGTTGATAAGCTTGCGGCGATTCGTTTTTGTCTGGTAAACCTGCAAAGGCACCCTTGAGACCTTGCCGTTTTCAAAGCAAAACAGCATCTGACCAGTGTAATCGTCATCAGCTATATGAATAAAGACAACGCGCTCACCGTCTTCCATCTCAAGCAGATTAGGGGTATATGCTCCCAGTTCAGATGGTTTATGGTCAGGTATTTCATGGCATCTCATTTTGTAGACAGTTCCGCGGTTGGAAAAAAACAGCACATCCGCTTTATTCTTGCCTTCCAGTTCCTGGATGATGTTGTCGTCATCCTTCGTTTTAAGCTCACCTGCACTGCGAAGCGAGGTCAGTGCCAGTTTCTTCAGATAGCCATGTTCAGTCAGGAAAAGCCGCAGCCTGAAATCTTCAATCAGGTCAATGGCAGGCATATGGGTCATTTCCTCAGCCTGTACCAGACGGCTGATGCGCGGTTTGCCGTATTTTTTCATGACGCGCTCCAGCGCTGCGATGATGCAGTCATCAATCAGGCTGGCATCGCCAAGTGTTTTTTTCAGTTTTTTAATCTCGCTGATCAGGTGGCTGATATCGGCTGTGCGCTGCAGTATATACTCCCGATTCAGCTGGCGCAGTCTGATTTCAGCAATAAACTCAGCTTGAATGGCATCAATATCAAAACCGTCCATCAGATTTTGCAAAACATCTTTTTCTTTTTCAGTTTCGCGGATAATCCGAATCGCCTTATCAATATCAAGGAGGATTTTCTCCAGACCTTTCAGCAGATGCAGCCTGTCTTCCTTTTTGCCAAGATCAAACGCTACTTCACGTCTCACACAGGCACGGCGCCAGGCCAACCATTCAGAAAGCAGTCCCCGTATGCCAAGAAGCCGCGGATGACCGTTGATCAGGACATTGAAATTACAGGAGAATGCCGACTGCAGGCTGGTAAAGCGAAGGATTTTCTGAATGAGCGCTTCAGGATCGCAGTTTCGCTTATACTCAATCACAATATTAAGTCCGTCCAGGTCTGTTTCATCACGGATATCGTTGATTTCCTTCACTTTTCCCTGTCTGACCAGGTTCGTGATCTCATCCATGATCGCTTCTACTGTTGTAGTATAGGGTATCTCACCAATTTCAATCAGGTTTTGCTTACGGTCAATCGACCAGGTGCCGCGCAGCTTAATGCTGCCGCGGCCTGTTTTATAGATTTGCTCCATTGTACCGGCATCCTGAAGGATCTCTCCGCCAGTTGAAAAATCAGGACCGGGCAGGTAATCTGACAGCTGGCAGACAGGGTCGCGAATCATCGCGATCGCGGCGCTGCAGACTTCGACGAGATTGAAAGAACAGATATTACTCGCCATACCAACCGCGATACCCTGGTTGCTGTTGACCAGAATAGACGGGAAACTGGCCGGCAGCAGCATCGGTTCCTGCATGGTTCCGTCATAATTGTCGATGAACTCAACACTGTTTTTGTCCAGGCCGCTGAAAATCTCTTCACAGATCGCGTCAAGCCGCACTTCCGTATAACGGGCGGCCGCGTATGCCATATCACGTGAATATTGTTTGCCGAAATTACCTTTTGAGTCTATATAAGCATGAAGCAAAGCCGCGTTTCCGCGTGTGAGGCGGACCAGCGTCTCATATATCGCCTGGTCTCCATGCGGGTTGAGCTTCATGGTCTGACCGACAACATTCGCTGATTTTGACCGGCTGCCGCCCAGCAGACCCATTTTATACATGGTATATAGTATTTTCCGGTGCGATGGTTTAAACCCGTCAATCTCCGGAATCGCTCTGGAGACAATCACGCTCATCGCATAAGGCATATAATTTTCCTCGAGCGTATCTGTGATCATCTGCTGTTGTATCAAAGCGTTTAATGTCTGGTCTGTCATTTATATCCTCCTGCCTAGCCGACATCTATCTGGTTCAGGTATAAGTGTCCATTTTGTTCAATATGTGCTTTTCGTCCCTGAAGATTGTCACCCAGCAGCAGATCAAACACATCAAATGTTTTTTCTGTTTCAGATGCGACAACCTGGATCAGGCGCCGTGATTCAGGATTCATCGTCGTTTTCCACATCATGTCCGGTTCATTTTCACCCAGGCCCTTCGATCGCTGCATCGTGCATTTATCTGCCCCGAGCCGGGCCAGCAGCTGGCTTTTCTCTTTGTCTGAATAGGCAAAATATGTCTCTTCCTTGCGTCGGACTTTGCGCGTGATCTCATAAAGCGGCGACTCGGCGATAAAAATTTTCCCTTCTGTAATAAGCGTTGGCGTCAGTCGGTACAGCATGGCCAGAATCAGGGTCCTGATCTGAAACCCGTCGACATCAGCATCTGTACAGATAATCACCTTATTCCAGCGCAGACTGCTGAGGTCAAACGTGGATAAGTCCTTATTGTGCTTCGTGGTGATTTCCAGCCCGCAGCCGAGTACTTTCAATAAGTCCACTATAATATCGTTTTTGAAAATGGCTTCATAGTCTGCTTTCAGGCAGTTCAGGATTTTACCCCGAACCGGGATAATCGCCTGGAAATCTGCATCACGGCCCATTTTGCAGGACCCGAGCGCTGAATCTCCTTCAACAATATAGAGTTCTCTTTGGTTTACGTCACGGCTGCGGCAGTCAACGAATTTCTTGACACGATTCATCATATCAACACTGCCCATCAGCTTTTTGCGAATATTCAGCCTTTGTTTTTCCGCGCTTTCCCGGCTTCGCTTATTGATGAGAATCTGCTCAACCACACGATCAGCTTCCGGTTTATTTTCAATGAACCAGATTTCAAGCTGACCGCGGATCAGGTCTGTCATGAACGTTTGAATATAGCGGTTGTTAATCGATTTTTTTGTCTGGTTTTCATAACTCGTCTGTGTTGAAAAAGAGCTTGTAACAAGCAGCAGGCTGTCTTGAATATCGATAAAAGTTATTTTCGATTCATTATTCTTGTATTTATCCCGCTGCCGGATCTGTTTGTCCAGTTCGTTCGTAAAGGCACTGCGAACCGCCTTATCAGGAGAACCTCCATGTTCCAGATAGCTGGAGTTATGGTAATACTCAATCTGGTTCACTTCATTATGAAAACAAAATGCAGCTGCGGCCTTTACCTTGTATTCCTGTTTGTCTGAGCGGTCTTTGCCTCTGCCGCGGCCCTCAAAAAGAACCGGCTGGCTGATGCCGCTGTCACCGGCAAGCTCACGTATATAGCCCAGAATGCCTTCCGGATAATAAAAGTCTTCGGTTTTGCCGGTTTCCTCATCATAAAGGGAGAAAGTGATGCCGGCATTGACCACCGCCTGCCGCTTTAACTGGACCTGAAAATAAGAAAGCGGAATCAGAATTTCCGTAAACACATCGCGGTCCGGCATCCACCGCTGGATAGTACCTGTTTTTTTCTGTTTCACCGGTTCTTTCACCAGGCCGCCTACGTTATCACCTTTTTCAAAATGCAGCTGGTAGCGGTTGCCGTCACGATAAACTGTGACGTCAAACCAGTCAGAAGCATACTGGGTCGCACAGGCACCCAGTCCGTTAAGACCCAGACTGTACTCGTATGACTCACCTGTCAGATTATTATATTTACCGCCGGCATAAAGCTCACAGTAGACCAGCTCCCAGTTATAGCGGTTTTCTTTATCATTAAAATCAAGCGGGATGCCTCTTCCGTCATCGCGCACTTCAATTGAACCGTCTTTGTAACGTTTTACTTCAATGCGGTCGCCATATCCTTCGCGTGCCTCATCAATTGAGTTGGAAAGAATCTCAAAAAATGAATGCTGACATCCCTCAAGGTCGTCTGACCCGAATATAACGCCGGGCCGCAGGCGGACACGGTCGGCACCT